>DASRUW010000275.1:0-13536 GCA_035655255.1 Telluria sp.
GAAGAACCGTGCCATCGAAGATCGCCGCAACGAAGACCGCTTCCACTTCATCGAATGGACCAAGGACGCGTTCAAGAACGTCGACGTGATCCCGGCGGGTAACGGCATCATGCACCAGATCAACCTGGAAAAGATGTCGCCTGTGATTCATGCGATCGACGGCGTGGCCTACCCGGATACCTGCGTCGGCACCGACAGCCACACGCCGCATGTCGATGCACTGGGTGTGATTGCGGTGGGCGTAGGCGGCCTCGAAGCCGAGAACGTGATGCTGGGCCGCGCATCCTGGATGCGCCTGCCGGAAATCGTCGGCGTGGAGCTGTCGGGCAAGCGCCAGCCGGGCATCACCGCCACCGATATCGTGCTCGCACTCACCGAATTCCTGCGCAAGTCGAAGGTGGTCGGCGCCTACCTCGAGTTCTACGGCGAAGGCGCTTCCTCGCTGACGCTGGGCGACCGCGCGACCATTTCCAACATGGCGCCGGAATACGGCGCGACTGCCGCGCTGTTCTCAATCGACCAGCAGACGCTCGACTACCTGACGCTTACCGGCCGCTCGGCCGAACAGGTGAAGCTGGTCGAGACCTATGCCAAGGAAGCCGGCCTGTGGTCCGATACGCTGAAGAATGCGAAGTACGAGCGCGTGCTGAAATTTGATCTTTCCAGCGTCGTGCGCAATATGGCTGGTCCCTCCAACCCGCATGCGCGTGTGGCAACCACCGATCTGGCTGCCAAGGGTATCGCCGGCAAGTGGCAGGAAGTCCCTGGCCAGATGCCGGACGGCGCGGTGATCATTGCGGCCATTACCAGCTGCACCAATACGTCCAACCCGCGCAACGTGATTGCCGCTGCTCTGCTGGCGCGCAACGCCAACCGCATGGGCCTGACCCGCAAGCCTTGGGTCAAGACCTCGCTGGCGCCCGGCTCCAAGGCCGTCACGCTGTATCTGGAAGAAGCGGGCCTGCTGCCGGACCTGGAACAACTTGGTTTCGGCGTGGTCGGCTATGCCTGCACCTCGTGCAACGGCATGTCCGGCGCGCTCGACCCGGTGATCCAGAAGGAGATCGTCGAGCGCGACCTGTACGCGACCGCCGTCCTGTCCGGCAACCGCAACTTCGATGGCCGCATCCACCCCTACGCCAAGCAGGCCTTCCTGGCTTCGCCGCCGCTGGTGGTGGCCTACGCCATCGCGGGCACCATCCGCTTCGACATCGAGAAGGACGTGCTGGGCACGGACGCCAACGGCAAGCCGGTGACGCTGAAGGACCTGTGGCCGAGCGACGAGGAGATCGACGCCGTGGTTGCCTCCAGCGTCAAGCCTGAGCAGTTCCGCAACGTCTACACGCCGATGTTCGCCATCAAGCGCGACGACGGCGTGCAGGCCGAGCCGCTGTACGACTGGCGTCCGCAAAGCACCTACATCCGCCGTCCGCCGTATTGGGAAGGCGCCCTGGCCGGCGCGCGCACGCTGCGCGGCATGCGTCCGTTGGCGGTCCTGGGCGACAACATCACCACCGACCACCTGTCGCCGTCGAACGCCATCATGGCCGACAGCGCGGCCGGCGAGTACCTGGCCAAGATGGGACTGCCGGAGGAGGACTTCAACTCCTACGCGACCCACCGCGGCGATCACCTGACGGCGCAGCGCGCCACCTTCGCCAACCCGACCCTCAAGAACGAGATGGCGGTGGTGGACGGCCAGATGAAGGCCGGTTCGCTGGCCCGCGTCGAGCCCGAGGGCAAGGTGATGCGCATGTGGGAAGCCATCGAGACCTACATGGAGCGCGGCCAGCCCCTGATCGTGATCGCCGGCGCCGACTACGGCCAGGGATCGTCGCGCGACTGGGCCGCCAAGGGCGTGCGCCTGGCCGGCGTGGAAGCCATCGTGGCCGAAGGCTTCGAGCGCATCCACCGCCAGAACCTGGTGGGCATGGGCGTGCTGCCGCTGGAATTCAAGCCGGGCACCAACCGCCTCACGCTGGGCATCGACGGCACCGAGACCTTCGACGTGCTGGGCGAGCGCACGCCGCGCGCCAAGCTGACCCTGGTCATCCACCGCAAGAACGGCGATTCGGTCGAAGTGCCGGTCACCTGCCGTCTCGACACGGCGGAGGAAGTGTCGATCTACGAGGCGGGCGGCGTGCTGCAGCGCTTCGCCCAGGACTTCCTCGCTTCGTCTTCGAAGAAGGCGGCATAGATGGCGCACGCACCGCCAATCCGCATTCCCGCCACCTACATGCGCGGCGGGACCAGCAAGGGCGTGTTCTTCCGGCTGCAGGACCTGCCGGAAGCGGCCCAGGTCCCGGGCGCGGCGCGCGACGCGCTGCTGCTGCGCGTGATCGGCAGCCCGGACCCGTACGGCAAGCAGATCGACGGCATGGGCGGCGCCACGTCCAGCACCAGCAAGACGGTGATCCTGGCGAAGAGCGAGCGTCCCGGCCATGACGTGGACTACCTGTTCGGCCAGGTGTCGATCGGCACCGCCTTCGTCGACTGGAGCGGCAACTGCGGCAACCTGTCCGCGGCAGTCGGCTCGTTCGCCATCTCCAGCGGCCTGGTGGACCCGGCGCGCGTGCCGCGCGACGGCATGGCCGTGGTGCGCATCTGGCAGGCCAACATCGGCAAGACCATCGTCGCCCACGTTCCCATGACGGACGGCGCGGTGCAGGAGACCGGCGACTTCGAGCTCGATGGCGTGACCTTCCCGGCCGCCGAAGTGCAGCTCGAATTCATGGATCCGGCCGCCGAGGAGGAGGGCGCCGGCGGCGCCATGTTCCCGACCGGGAACCTGGTCGACACGCTGGAAGTGCCCGGCGTGGGCAGCTTCCAGGCCACGATGATCAATGCCGGCATTCCGACCATCTTCCTCAATGCCGACGCCATCGGCTACGACGGCACCGAGCTGCAGGACGCCATCAACGGCGACCTGAAAGCCCTGACCATGTTCGAGACCATCCGTGCCTACGGCGCCGTGCGCATGGGCTTGATCAAGAACGTGGACGAAGCGGCCAGCCGGCAGCACACGCCCAAGGTCGCCTTCGTCGCCCCGCCCAAGGACTACACCGCGTCCAGCGGCAAAGTGGTCAAGGCGGCGGACGTCGACCTGCTGGTGCGCGCGCTCTCGATGGGCAAGCTGCATCACGCCATGATGGGCACCGCGGCGGTCGCCATCGGCACCGCCGCCGCCATTCCCGGCACGCTGGTCAACCTGGCCGCCGGGGGAGGCGCACGCAGCGCGGTACGCTTCGGCCACCCGTCCGGCACCCTGCGCGTCGGGGCCGAAGCGGCCCAGGTGAACGGCGAATGGTCGGTCACCAAGGCCGTCATGAGCCGCAGCGCGCGCGTGCTGATGGAAGGCTGGGTGCGCGTTCCCGCGGACGCATTCTGACGCCGACGCCACAGGGGAGGGCCGCGGCCCTCCCTTTTCTTTTGCCGCCGCATCCGTTTGGTTTATGATCGCATCACGCGGTCAGGACGCTGAAAATCCAGCGAATCCGATATAAAAAATAACGCGGAAGGGGACATGGACCGAGTGGCGAGCAAACCTGGATTCGTGGCCGAGGCGCTCGAGCTGGTCGGTCTGCCCGCGTGCGCCTGCGACCCCGCCGGCGTGATCGTCGCGGCCAATGCGCGCTTCGCATCCCTGCTTGGCCGCGATGGCTGCGGCGTCAATCTTGCCGAAATAGTATCCGGCCTCCACGTGCAGGCGCTGGCCGCCGCCGGCGGCGCCGACGTGACCTGGGACGGCATGCTGCGTGCCGGTCTCGAGGAAATCGCCGTCGAAGTGCATGCGCGGCCGCTGCCCGCCAATGCCGGCACGCCCGGCTTTTGCGCCGTGTTCCACGACGTGCGCCGCTTCCAGCGCGACCAGGCCGCCTTGCGCAAGACCCTCATGGAACAGCAGGCGATCCTGGAGAACGCCGCCGTCGGCATCATGTTCAGCCGCTCGCGCGTCATCCAGGAATGCAACCTGCGCGCCGCCGCCATGCTGGGCTACCAGGCGGCGGAGCTGATCGGCGCCGACAGCGTGACGATCTTTCCTTCGGCCGACGCCTACGAGAGCCTGAGCCGCGAAGCGACGCCGTTGCTGTCCACGGGCGAGGCGTATGCCACCGAACTGGAATTGCGCTGCCGCGACGGTTCGCTGCGCTGGTGCCGCCTGTACGGACGCGCGATCGACCCGCGCAACAATTACCTGGGCACGATCTGGATCGTCGAGGACATCGACGAGCAGCACCACAACCAGGACAAGCTGCGCCGCACGGTGCTCGAAATGCAGGCCATCATGGACAATGCGCCGCTGGCCATCGTCTTCATGCGCGACACGCGCATCCTGCGCTACAACCACCGCTTCACGGACTTCTTCGCGCTGGCGCCCGAAGACCAGGACCGCGCGCTGCACCTGCGCGACCTGTTCCCGAACGAGGCGGGCTACAAGTCCGTGCTGCGCCAGGCGATCCCGGTGCTGGAGCAGGGCGTGCCGTTCTCGCTCGAGATGGCGATGCGGCGCGCCGACGGCAGCACCTTCTGGGCCCACGCCTACGTCTACGCGATCAACGCCGACCGTCCGCAGCGCGAGACGATCTGGATCCTGGACGACCGCACCGAGCAGAAGATGCTCGACGAGACCACGCGCCAGCTGCTGCTGGAGCAGAAGGCGATTCTCGACAACGCCTCGGTCGGCATCCTGTTCACTTCCAACGGCATCATGTTGTCCTGTAATCCGCGCATGGCCGAGATGTTCGGCTATACGCCGGAGGCGATGACGGGACTGGCCGCGGCGGACGTGTTCACCACGCCCGAGTCCTACGCGGCCTTCGGCGCGGAGGCCGGGCCCTTGCTGGGCCACGGCCTGCCGTTCGAGAAGCACGAGTACGAATTCAAGCGCCGCGACGGCTCGCTGTTCTGGTGCCGCGTGCGCGCCCGCACGGTCGATCCGGACCAGCCGGAGCGCGGAACGATCTGGATCCTGGAGGACGTGACCGAGGCGCGCCAGACGCTGATGGAAGTGCAGGCGATCATGACCAACGCCTCGATTTCCATCCTGTACACCAAGAACCGCCGCATCACGCGCTACAACCGCGGCTTCGCCGACATGTTCGGCTACACCGGCGACGAGGCCCTGGGTCTGCCCGGACGCGCCCTGTATGCTTCCGATGAGGGTTACGACGAGGTCGGCACGAAAGCCTTCCCGCTGCTCTCGGTCGGCAAGCCGTTCCAGAGCGAGTCGCTCATGCAGCGCAAGGACGGCTCCACCATCTGGTGCCAGCTGATCGCCTACGTGGTCAATCCGGCCGAACCGGCCCAGGGCACGATCTGGATCATCGAGGACCGCACCGAGCAGAAGAAGGACGAGGAGTCCCTGCGCAATGCCCTGCTCGAGAACCAGGCCATCCTGGACACCGCGGTGCTGGGCATCGCCGTGGTGGAGAACGGCCGCAACCTGCGCTGCAACACCAAGATGGAGGAGTTGTTCGGCTATGGCCCCGGCGAGATCGTCGGCCTGCCGGTGAGCGCGCTGTATCCGGATATCGAAGGCTGGCAGGCCGCGCGCGAGGAGACCGCGCGCCATTTCGCCGCCGGCCACGTGGCCATGTCCGAATACCACCTGGTACGCAAGGACGGCTCCACTTTCTGGGCGCGCCTGTCCGGCCGCCCGTTCGACCTGTCCAAGCCGCGCGGCCGCTCCCTGTGGCTGGTGGACGACGTGACCCAGCGCCGTGAAGCCGCGGAAGCGATCCGCAAGGCGCGCGACGAACTCGAGGTGCGCGTGCTGGAACGCACGGCCGAACTGGCGGGCGCCAACGCCCTGCTGCAAGGCGAGATCGTGGAGCGCCGCCAGGCCGAGGCGCGCATCCATCACATGGCCTACCACGACAGCCTGACCGGCCTGCCGAACCGCGCGCTGCTGGCCGACCGGCTGGACCGCGCCATGCTCGCCGTGCAGCGTTCCGAGCGCCGCCTGGCCGTCATGTTCCTGGACCTGGACCGCTTCAAGACCATCAACGATTCGCTTGGCCACCTGACCGGCGACCATTTGCTCAAGGAAGTGGCGAGCCGACTGTGCCGGGCCGTACGTGCCAGTGACACCGTGGCGCGCCTGGGCGGCGACGAGTTCGTGGTGCTGGTGCCCGGCATCCGCTCGTCCGACGAGGCGGCGCAGGTGGCGGAGAAAATCATCGAGTCGCTGGCCGCGCCGTTCCCGTTCGAGGGACGCATGCTGCATATCACGCCCTCGATCGGCATCTGCATGTACCCGGACGACGGCGCCGACGTCGAGACCCTGATGCGCCACGCGGACGCCGCCATGTATCACGCCAAGGCGAACGGCCGCAACAACCACCAGTTCTTCAACCAGCGCATGAACCTCGCCGCGGCCCAGCACTTCGAACTGGAGAGCAGCCTGCGCAGCGCCCTGGTGCGCAACGAGTTCGAGCTGTACTTCCAGCCGATCATGGACATCGACACGCGCCGCGTACACACGATGGAAGTGCTGCTGCGCTGGCGCCGTCCCAAGGAAGGCGTGGCGCTGCCGGACCAGTTCATTCCCATCCTCGAGGAAAACGGCCAGATCGTGCCGGTCGGCGAATGGGTGATGCGCCAGGCCTGCGAGCAGATCGTGGCGTGGCAGCGCGAGGGAAGGCCCGTCGTGCCGCTGGCGGTGAACCTGTCGCCGCGCCAGTTCATGCACCGCGGACTGATCGAATCGATCCGCCGCATTCTCGACGAAACCGGTGTGGACCCGGCCCTGATCGAATTCGAGATCACCGAGACGGCGCTGATGCATCACGGCGAGCAGACCCTCGACATCCTCGGCCAGATCAACGCGATGGGCATCCGCCTGTCGATCGACGACTTCGGCACGGGCTATTCGAGCCTGGCCTATCTCAAGCGCTTCCCGGTCCGCAAGATCAAGATCGACCGCGCCTTCATCCGCGAACTGGAGGACAGCGCCGAAGACCGCGCCATCGTGGCGGCCATCATCGCACTGTCCAACAGCCTGCAGCTCGACGTGGTGGCCGAGGGCGTGGAGACGGAAGGGCAGTTCCGCGAACTGAACCAGCAGGGCTGCCATTACGCCCAAGGCTATCTCTTCTCCCAGCCGGTCCCGGCCGACGGCGCCGGCGAGTTGTTGCGAAATTAACGCAGAGTGGCGCTCGACAATCGACAATTTGTGCTATTATTTTCCGTGCGGCAATAAACCATCGTAGAATCATAACGAGTGCGGTAATATGTATTGCCGGGCTATGTGGTAAACTATTGCATTGATAGCAACTCTGGCAAGCACGGAAGTGCGAAAGACAGCATGAACAAAGGACAAACGATGCGCGAGGCTTTCGAAGCCTGGGCACAGCGCGATGGACACATCACCCGGCGCCGCGAGGACAAGCCGGAAGAGTATCTCGTGTTCGAAACCCAGCGCCGCTGGGTGATCTGGCAAGCCGCGCTAGCGCACGGCAAGGCAGCCGCTGAAGCGCCCAAGGCGAAAAAGACGTTGAGCTCCGACGAAGCGGCGGTGCGCAACAAGGTGCTCAACGAAGTCCTGGATGCCTTCAGCGAACTGGATGACAGCACGGGCCTCGACGGCATCGTGCGGGTGATCCAGAGCCTGAAGAAGAAATCCAAGGCACAAGCGGAAGAAGTCTGAGCGCGCTGGCGGCATGCCCCGCCCCGCGCGGGCGGGCGCGCGCGTGCGCCGAAAATTCATGAAGTGGCGCCCGCTTGCCGTTACAATCGGCAAGTAGACCAATCACCCTCGCGCCATGATCCGTCCCATCACCCTTGCCCTGAGCGCCGCGGCCTGCTGGCTGTGCGCCGGCTGCGCCACCCTGACCGATTCCACCGAACAGACGGTCCTCGTCCAGACCATCCTCGACAACCGCGAGGTGGCCGGGGTCGGCTGCGTGCTGACCAACAAGGCGGGGCGCTGGTATGTGCTCTCCCCGGGCCGGGTCAAGGTCACCAGGAATGCCGGGCCGCTGGCGGTCGACTGCAAGAAGGCCGCGGCCACCGGGTATGACGTGGTGGCCTCCAAACTCAGCACTAGTGGACTGTGGGGCAACATCGTCGTCAGCGCGGGACTGGGCTATTACGTGGACAAGAACACGGGCGCCGGCTACGACTATCCCGCCACGCTGACCATCCTCATGCACAGCAATGCCGCACCCGCCGCACCGAAGGACGAGCCGGCCGCGGGCGGCACTGCGATCTACTGAGGCGCGGCCCTACAGATATTTCAGCGTCAGGATCGCCCCGGTCTGGAGCACGAAGAAGGCGAACAGCCAGCGTACCATCTCTGCCTTGAAGCTGGCGAATTGCGCGTCCATCCGCGCCTCGAATTGGGCGAAACGCAGTTCGACCTCTTTGCGAAAGTCCTCGACAGTTCGCTCAAGCACGCGAAGTTCTGAACGGATCTCCGCAAGCGCTTCGGCTGTTGGAAGTTCCACGCCCTTGATCGTCAGTTGCTTCACGTACTCATGCGAATCGAACGCTGGCAGGATCATCACGCACTCCTCGTGGCCATTCTAAAGAGAGGAGTGTTCATCAAGCGCACCGTTTGGACTTGCGCGCCCGCACAGGGACGAAAAAAAGGCCGATGCGAACATCGGCCCCTGGCTGCGGCGGCGCGGCTTACTTGGCGTTCGCGCGGTTCAGCAGGAAGGTCGACAGCAGCGGGACCGGGCGGCCGGTCGCGCCCTTGGCTCCGCCCGATTTCCAGGCCGTGCCGGCGATGTCCAGGTGCGCCCAGGTGTACTTGCGGGTGAAGTTCTCCAGGAAGCAGGCCGCGGTCACCGACATCCCGCCCGGCGTGCCGATGTTGGCCAGGTCGGCGAAGTTGGACTTCAGCTGCTCGTTGTAGGACTCCTCGACCGGCATGCGCCAGGCCGTGTCGCCGGCCTGCTTGCCCGCGGCCAGCAGTTCGTTGGCCAGCGCGTCGTGCGCCTCGTCGTGGCGGGTGAACAAACCGGAGTTGTGGTTGCCCAGGGCAACCACGCAGGCGCCGGTCAGGGTCGCGATGTCGACCACGGCGGCCGGCTTGAAGCGTTCGGCATAGGTCAGCGCGTCGCACAGGATCAGGCGGCCCTCGGCGTCGGTGTTGAGGATCTCGATGGTCAGGCCGCTCATGGAGGTGACGATGTCGCCCGGCTTGGTGGCGCGGCCGGACGGCATGTTCTCGCAGGTGGCGATCACGCCGATCACGTTCAGCTTGAGGTTCATCTCGCCGATCGCGCGGAAGGTGCCCAGCACCGAGCCGGCGCCGCACATGTCGTACTTCATCTCGTCCATGTTCGCGCCCGGCTTGAGCGAGATGCCGCCGGTGTCGAAGGTGATGCCCTTGCCGACCAGGACCACGGGAGCGTCCTTCGGCTTGCCGCCCATGTGCTTCATGACGATGAACTTCGGCGGCTGCTCGGAACCGGCCGTCACGGACAGGAAGGAGCCCATCTTCAGCGCTTCGAGCTGCTTGCGCTCCAGGACCTCGACCTCGAACTTGAACTGCTTGCCCAGCTTCTTGGCCGTGTCCGCCATATACGACGGGGTGCAGACGTTGGCGGGCAGGTTGCCCAATTCCTTGGTCAGGTCCATGCCGTTGGCGATGGCTTCGGCCTGGGCCAGCGCCAGCTTGGTGGCGGCGTTGTTGGCCACGGCCAGCGCGATCTTCTTCACGCCGGCGCGGGCCGGATCCTTCTTGGACTTCCAGGCGTCGGTGCGGAACTCGGCCTCGTGCGCGGCGACCACGCAGGCGCGGATGGCCCAGGCCAGGTCGCGGCCCTTGACGGACTCCATCGGCAGGGCCAGCACGGCGTCGGCTGCGCCCATGGTGCCGAAGGCCTTCAGCGCGGCGTTCACGCCGGAGACGAAGGACTTCTCGGAGATCGCCTCATCGCTGCCCATGCCGACCAGCAGGACGCGCTCGGCGGCGGCCTTGCCGACGCCGCGCAGCAACAGGGTCGAACCGGCCTTGCCGGTGATGTCCCCGGCTTTCAGCGCGGCGCTGATGTCGCCGCCCTGGTCCAGGGCTTTGGCTTCGGCGGACAGCTTCTTGTTCTCGTAGACTGCGACGGCGATGACGCCCGCCTTTGCGGTCTGGATCGTGTTTTTTGTATCGAATGCTTTTATGCTAAAGTCCATCTGATTCTCCATTCCTGTTACGGTCGGCGCAGAGCCTAACCCCTTATTATAGCTTTTCATGATCTTCCAACGCGCCCTTCGACGTGAGCTCACCGGCGCCGCCGGCGCTTCGTTCACGGTGCTGTTCACGATTTTCGTCACCTGGTCGCTGATCAAGATCCTCGGCGATGCCGCCGGAGGCAGGGTCGCGCCGGGCGACGTGGTCGCGCTCATTGCATTCGCCGCCCTCAATTACCTGCCCACGATTATCATCCTCACCGCCTTCATTTCGGTGCTGGTGGTGATCACGCGCAGCTACCGCGATTCCGAGATGGTGGTGTGGTTCGCCTGCGGCCAGTCCCTGTTCAAGTGGGTGCGCCCGGTGCTGACCTTCGGCCTGCCGCTGGTGATCCTCACCGGCTTCCTCAGCTTCGTCGCCACGCCCTGGGCCAAGTCCAAGAACGACGAATACATCGAGCGCTTCACCAAGCGTGAAGACCTGCAGAAGGTCTCGCCCGGCCAGTTCAAGGAGTCGGCGTCGAGCAACCGCATCTTCTTCGTCGAAGGCGTGACGGGCGAATCGGCCATCGTCCAGAACGTGTTCGTCAACACGGTGGAAAAGAACGGCAATACCGTGGTGGTGGCCAAGGAAGGCGTGATCGAGCAGGACGAGAAGGGCGGCCGCTTCCTGGTCCTGAAGAACGGCCGGCGCTACCAGGGCACGCCCGGCAAGGCGGATTTCCAGTCGATGGAATTCGAACGCTACAGCATGCGCGTCGCCTCCAGGGTGCCCGTCACCGGTGTCGACCAGGCCGTGGCCGCGCTGAGCACGCCGGCGCTGCTGGCCAACGTCAACCGCTTCACGCGCGCCGAGCTGCTGTGGCGGATCGCTCCGCCGATCACCTGCCTGATGCTGATGCTGCTGGCCATACCGCTCGGTTTCGTCAATCCGCGCGCGGGCAGTTCGGCCAACCTGATCATCGCGCTGCTGATCTTCTTCACCTACTCGAACCTCATCAAGCTGCTGGAAGCGAGCGTGCGCCAGGGGAAGCTGAGTTTCGGCGAGGGCTGGTGGCCGCTGCACTTCGCCGCCTTCGTGTGCGTCGTGTTCCTGTTCGCCTGGCGCCTGAACGTGAATAACCGCTACCACCCGCTGGCCATGCTGGCCGCGTTCAAGCACCGCCGCGCCGGAGGGAAGGCATGACCATCCTGCAGCGCTATTTCACGGTCAACATTGTCCAGGCCGTGGCCTTCGTCCTGGCCGCGCTGCTCGGCCTGACCGCCTTCATGGACCTGACCGTCGAACTGCCCAACGTGGGCAAGGACGGCTACGAAGTCCAGCATGCGCTGATGTATGTGCTGCTGCTCGTGCCGGGCCATGTGTACCAGGCCATGCCCGTCGCCGCCCTGATCGGGACCATCTACGCCATGGCGCAATTCGCGTCCACGTCGGAATTCACGATCATGCGCGCGTCCAGCATGTCCACCCGCATGGCGGCCGGCATGCTCTTCAAGATCGGCGCCCTGTTCGTGCTGGTCACCTTCGTGTTCGGGGAACTGATCACGCCGCGCACCGCGCCCTGGGCCGAGAAGATGCGGCTGTCCGCGCGCGGCGCCACCGTCTCGGCGGAATTCCGCTCGGGCCTGTGGACCAAGGACGTGGTGCGCGCCAACGGCATGAGCGGCGAGGTGACCGGCTCGCGCTTCTTCAACGTGCGCCAGATCACGCCGGAGGGCGCACTGATCGACGCCCGCATCTACGAATTCGATAACGCCTTCCGCCTGCGTACCCTGACCACCGCCGCGCGCGCGACCTTCCAGGGCGATAACAACTGGCGGCTGGAAGACGTGAGCGTGACGCGCTTCTCGAACAGCCGCGTCCTGCCGAAGGCGGGCGAACCGGCGCTGCCGTTTTTTGGCCAGGAAACCAGCGCCGTCGGCACCGAGAAATTCGCCACCCGGGACCTGATCACCGAGATCACGCCCAAGATCCTGTCCGTGTCGACCTCGGACCCGGACCGCATGTCGGCCAACGAGCTGGCGGTCTATACCCGTCACCTGGCGGAGAACAAGCAGGAGACGGAGCGCTTCAAGATCGCGTTCTGGAAGAAGCTGATCGACCCGCTCGCCGTGTTCGTGCTGATGGGGCTTGCGCTGCCGTTCGCCTACCTGCACACCCGCAGCGGCGGCGTGAGCCTGAAGATCTTCATCGGCATCATGGTCGGCGTCAGCTTCCAGCTCATTAATACGCTGTTCTCGCACCTTGGCCTGCTGTCCACCTGGCCGGCCTTCGTGACGGCGGTCGCGCCCAGCCTCCTGTTCCTGGCGTTGGCCTTCGGGGCGCTGTGGTGGGTGGAGCGGCACTGATGGCCGAACGCGCCCTGGTCCTGTTCGCGCATGGCGCCCGCTCGGCCGCGTGGGCCGCGCCCTTCGAGCGCCTGCGCGACCTGGCGCGGGCACGCACGCCGGATGTCGACGTATCGCTCGCCTTCCTCGAATTGATGGAACCGCGCCTGCCCGAGCATGTCGATGCGCTGGCCGCCTCGGGAGTGCGCGCGATCACGGTGGTGCCGGTGTTCCTGGGCCAGGGCGGCCACGTCCTGCGCGACCTGCCGCCGATGATCGATACGCTGCGCGCGCGCCACCCCGGCGTGGAAATCCGCGTGGCGCAGGCCGTGGGCGAGGATCCCACGGTCCTCGATGCCATTACGTCTTACTGCCTGCGCTGCCTGGGCGACGCCTGACACGGAAGCCCGGTTCCAATCCGAATCCAGATCAAATCTTCATCAAATACCGCCTCATCCCTTGAGCGTTTGCAAGCATACTGATTGCAAACAGGAGGCGCGATGAAGATTCGCCTATGGCCCGCCATCGGGCCGATCGTCATGTGCATGCTGGCCGGTCTGGCGCAGGCCGATCAGCAGTATCGCGTCAGCTACCGCGACGTCACTGAGCGGATTGCGGCCGAGGGCGTGGTCGAAGCGGTGCGCCAGTCCACGCTGGCCGCCCAAGTGACCGGCCAGGTGACGGAACGGCATGTCAATGTCGGCGACACCGTGCGCGCCGGCGCCCCTTTGCTGCGGATCGATGCCAGAGTGGCCGAACAGGCCCTCCTCGCCAGCCGCAGCCAGGTGCGCGAGGCCCAGGCCACACTCGAAGCCGCGCGCCAGGCTGTCGAGCGCGCCCGCCGCCTGCATCGACAGAATTACGTGAGCAAGGCGGCCCTCGACCAGGCCGAGGCGGAATACGCCGCCGCACAGGCGCGCGTCGCCGCGCTGGAGGCAGGGGCCGTATCGGCCGGCGCCCAGCGCGCGTTCACCAACATCTCCGCCCCATACGCCGGCGTGGTGGCCGAGATTCCGGCGGAGGTCGGCGACATGGCCGTTCCCGGCACGCCGCTCGTCACTGTTTTTGATCCGGCCC
>DASRUW010000276.1:0-7883 GCA_035655255.1 Telluria sp.
CCCGACCTGGGCCTGGCCCCCGTGCCCGGCATGCCGCCGGGGTTGTTCCACTTCGCGATCCCGAAAACTTTCCCGCAGGGGCCGGCGCTGCTGCAGGTGCTGGATGCCGAGCTGACGCGCATGCAGGACAGCGGCCGCCTGCAAGCGCTGTGGGCCAAGGCTGTCGGTCCGATCGCGGGGCGACGCCCGCCCGTGCATTAGAAGAACAGCTTGGTAAGCGTGATGGCGTGCAGGATGAGGGACAGCACGAGCATGACGTAGATCGGCCGGAGCTTGGCATCGAAACGCCATTCCTGCTCCTTGAAGCGCTCGTCCATGCGCGCAAAGATCTCCGCCTTGAGCAAGGCCAGATCAGCCGGAAGCACGACGTGTTGCTGCAAGCCGGCTTCAACCGCGTCGGCATGTACGAGCGCCAAGTCCGGTGCGACGCCTCCCCGCTGAAGGATATCGATGTACTCCGCCTTGTTGAACTGCAGTGGCATGGTCATCCCCGCTCCCCTTTCATCCTAGCGGCGGCGAATGCGCTTCGTCGCACGCGAGGATCCAAGGTAGGGCCAAGCCGCCCATCGCCTTTGTGGCAAATCAAGCGTACCATCTCGCTGCCATGACCGACCAAGCCTTCCCCTGCCGCAGCGGCTGCGGCGCCTGCTGCACCGCGCCCTCGATCACCTCGCCCATTCCCGGCATGCCCGACGGGAAGCCCGCCGGGGTGCGCTGCGTCCAGCTCGACGAAGACAACCGCTGCCGCATCTTCGGCCGCCCCGAACGCCCGGCCTTCTGTGCGGGCCTGCAGCCTTCGGCGGAAATGTGCGGCGCCAGCCGCGAGGAGGCCATCACCTGGTTGACCCGGCTTGAGGAAGCGACCGCCCCGCGTCAGTAGGTGCCGGACAGCGACAGCGCGAATTGGCGCGGCGCGCCCGTGAGGAGAGTGGCGAAGGTGCCAGTGGGGTCGCTGGCGACGAACTGGTTGGAGCCGAGCGTGGCGAAATAGCGGCGGTTGAGCAGGTTGGTCAGGTGCAGGCGCACGCTCGCTTCGCGCAAGCCGAGCTGCGCGCCCAGCCGCCAGCCGGCCGACAAGTTCAGCACCGTGAAGCCGGGCGTGCCCGCGTCGTTCATATAAGTGTAGAAGCGCTCGCCCGTGTATTTGGCCGCCAGGCGCGCGAAGCGGCGGCCGTCGTCCCAGGCCAGCTCGCTCGACCACATCCGGCGCGGCGCGTCGACCACTTGTTTGCCGGCCACGTGCACCGTTTGGCCGTTGTCGACGTAGTCCGAGCGGTAGCGCGAGTCGTTCCACGTGATGCCATTGAACCAGGACCACTGGCGCGCCAGCGCCCAGATCACGGCCGCCTCGACGCCGTGCGTGTCCACCTTGCCGACGTTGATGACCGTGTTGGGGCAGCCCACCACGCCGGCGCAGGCCGCGACGTTCACCAGCCGGTCGTTGAACTGCGCCCGGTAGGCCGACACCGAGCCGCTCAAGGCACCGCGCCGGAAGCGGTAGCCCAGGTCCGCGCTCACCGAGTTCTCGGGCCGCAGCTTGCCGGCGTTGGCGTCGAACGCCGCCTGGTCCTGCGAGAACTGGCCGTAGATGCCGGCCTCGAAGGCGCGCAGGTTGCGCGCGACGGAGGCGAACACCTCGTCGTCCCCGCCCAGGATGTACGTGGCGCCCACTTGCGGCAGGAAAGGCTTGGCCGCCACCAACCGCCCGGCGGCGCGGGCGGCGTTGATGCTGGTCGCGTCGATCACGGAACGCGTCCACTTGGCGCCCGCTTCGAGCTTCAGGCGTCCATCCAGCAGGCGCACGGCGTCGCGCACGTAGAACTGCGCCACCCGTGTCTTGAAGTCCTGCTCGAAGCCGGTAAGGAAGGGATCGCGCATGAAGCGGTTGGTGTCCTCCGGCCCGGACACGGCGTAGTAGTTGCGCGTCAGGTGGTGATGGCTGCGCTCGAACCAGAAGCCGATGGCCGGCGCGTGCGTGGCGTATTCCAGGTCCAGTTCGCCGAGCAGGCCGTTACGATCGATTTCGTATTCGCTGGTGCGCAACGAGATCGGCACTGCGGCCGAGGACGCCTGATACGGGGTGTACCAGTGGCCCTGCCCGTCGTTGCCATGGTGGTAGAAAGTGAGCGTGCCGGCGGCGGCGGCCCCGTTCAAGTTCAGGGTCACGCCCCCCAGGCGGTCCTTGCGCAGCCCGCGCGCCGTGTAATAGGCGTCGTCCAGATTATTCACGCCGCCCGCGAAGACGCCGTGCGCGGCATCGACCGCGCGCTGCCAGTCGGGCGCGTAATTGTCCCAATCCCAGCCCAGGCGGCGTTGCATGTCGAGCGAGAGATCCTGGTAGTCGTTCTCGCTGCGGTCGGACAGGTTCCAGAACGCGGACAGCCGGTGTTCGCCGAACTGCTGCACGTAACGCGAGTTGAACTGGTCCAGGTCCTGCGGTCCGGTACCCTTCCATTTGTCCGCCCGCTGACGGGTCAGGCTGAGGTAGGCGCGTCCGCCCGCGGCCAGCGGGCCGGTGTCGATGCGCCCGAACAGGCGGCGCGTGCTGGAACTGCCGAGAGTCGCGCTCGCGGTCGCGCCGGCCTGTTCCGCCGGATCGAGCGAAAAGAACTGCACCGTCCCGCCCAGGTTGCTGGTCGAGGGCGTACCGACCGCGCCCGTGCCCTGCGACAGGTCGACCTGGCGGATATTCTCGGCGGAGATGGCGCGGCTGATGTGCAAGCCATTGTTGTTCCCGTAGCTCATGTTCCCGAGCGGGATGCCGTCGAGGGTGAAGCCGAGCTGGCCCTGGCTGAAACCGCGCACCGAGATGCGGGTGGACCACTCGTAGGAGCCGAGCGGATCGGCCGACTGGAAGCTCACGCCTGGCAGCTTCTCCAGGATCTTGAGCGCGCTGGTGCCGGGCAGCGCCTGCTGGAGGTCGGCCTTGGCCAGGTTCTGCACCTGCCGCGTCTGGCCATGGCCGAGGACCGTCACCGTCACCGGCGCATCCGTGGTTTGCGCCCCGGCCCAGAGCGGTAGAGCGCACACCAGCCACATCCAGCGCGAGCCAGCCACGGCAACCTCCTTGTAGGAATACGCTTACATTCAATTATCCTCAGTTGTTGCTGCCTGTCTACGAATTTCTGTGACAGTGTGGCGGCTGCCGCACTACTTCCTGGCCTTCTTTTTCTTCTCGTCCTCGATCGCCTTCCAGACATCGATGTGGTCTTCCTGGCGCAGCACGCGCGAGCGCGGATCGATGGTGACCAGCGCGTGCGGCGGCACGCTCACTTCGCCGTGCCCTTCGCTCATCGGCAGAGTCTCGAGGCGGTCGTTGATGCGCACTTCCAGCGGCATCGGGAACGGTCCGCCATCCTTCAGCTTCCAGGACAGCTTGAGCCTGTCGCCGCTGCGCTCCTCGACCAGCGCCGGCAAGGCCGCGTGATAGAGGTAGGCGTCGAAGAACCAGCCCAGATCGCGGCCGCTGGCCTCGTTGGCCAGGCGGATGAACTCCCTGGTCGAGCTCCAGCGCGGCTGGAAGTGGCCGGGCAGCGGCTGGTCGGTACCGTAGACCATGCGCCGCGTCGCGCCGAAGAAGGCCGCGTCGCCGATCAGCCCGCGCAGGGTATGCAGGATCAGCGCGCCCTTGTAGTAGATGTCGAGACCGGGTCCGCCGCGCCGCTCGTCGTACACCGCCTCCTCGCTGCGCGACCTGCCGCTGACGACCGCGGCCTTGTTCGACAGCAGGGTGCGGAACTTGAACAACTCGGCTTCGAATTCCATCTCGCCGCGCATCGCCTGCAAATACAGCGGCTGCATGTAGGAACCGAAGCCCTCGTGCAGCCACATGTCGTCCCAATCCGCGTTGGTCATCTGGTTGCCGAACCATTCGTGCGAGAGCTCGTGATGCAGCAGCCAGTCGTAGCCATAGGACGACTTGAGGTAGCCGTTGCCGTAGGCGTTGATGGTCTGGTGCTCCATGCCCAGGTGCGGCGTCTCGACCACGCCCATCTTCTCGTCGCCGAACGGGTAGGGGCCGATGCGGTTTTCGAAGAAGTCGAGCATCGGCGCGAACTCTTGGAACAGGCCCTTGGCCTGCTTGTCGTGGCCCTTCAGGTACCACATCCGCAGCGGAATCGTGTTGCCGTATTGGCTGGCGTAGTCGGCGGCCAGCATTTCGTACGGACCGATGTTCAGGGACACGCCATAGGTGCTGGGGTTCTTCGCCCGCCAGTGGTAGGTGCGCCAGCCTTCCTTCTCGTCCATGCCGAGCGCGATGCCGTTGCCCGCGGCGACCAGGGGCGCGGGGACGGTGATGTGCAGGTCGATCCCTCTCGGCTTGCCCATCGGATGGTCGATGCAGGGCCAGAACATGTCGCAGCCTTCGCCTTCGACGGTGGTGGCGATCCAGGGCTGCCCGTCGGCGGTCTTGCTCCAGGTGAAGCCGCCGTCCCAAGGCGCGCGCTTGGCCACCAGCGGCGTGCCGTGATAGCGGATGCGCACCGTGGTGCGCGCCCCGGCAGGCAGCGGCGCCGGCAGCTGCAGGAACAAGCGCCCCTCCGGATTGCTGATCGCGGCAGCCGGCAAGGCGACGCCGTCGACGCTGGCGCTGTCCACCGGCAGGTTGCGGTCCAGTTCGACGGCGATACGGCTCAAAGGCTGTTTCAGCAGGAAGGTCAGGGCCGCGTCGCCGCTGATGCTCTTGCTCTCAGGATCGACCCGCAGGGAGAGATCGGCCTGTTCGAAGGTGACGGCCAATTGCTCCGGCGCCATCGCGTTGCCGGAGCTGAGGGAGAATGCGGTGCGGGGAGCCTGCTGGGTGGCGGCGCAGCCCGCCAGCAACGCGCCGGCGGCAATACATACGGAAACACGGTTCATCGGACACCTGCGGTTGTGTTTGGCAACCGGCAATATACCGCAGCCAACGCAGGCCGGCATGGTAAGCTTCTGCTCCGCCCGTTGCCACCGCTACATTCATGGACATCATTCTCGCGCTCAAAGCCATCATCCTGGGCCTGGTCGAAGGTTTCACCGAATTTCTCCCGATTTCCTCCACCGGCCACCTCATTCTGGCCGGCAGCCTGCTCAATTTCACGGGCGAGATCGCCAAGGTGTTCGAGATCGCGATCCAGGCGGGCGCGATCCTGGCCGTGATCTGGGAATACCGCGTCCGGATCGGCACGGTGGCGCGCGGGTTGGGCCATGACCCCAAGGCCCAGCGCCTGGTGCTGAACCTGGTGGTCGCCTTCCTGCCGGCCGCGATACTCGGTTTCATCTTCAGCAAGAAAATCAAGGCCGTGCTGTTCGCCCCGGTGCCGGTGGCGCTGGCCTTCATCGTCGGCGGCCTGGTGATCTGGTATGTGGAGCGCGGCGGCGCCCACCGCGAAGAGCGTGCCCGCATCCGCGACGTGGACGACATGAGCCTGGCCGACGCCTTCAAGGTCGGCTGCGCCCAGGCCTTCGCCCTGATTCCCGGCACCAGCCGTTCCGGCGCCACCATCATCGGCGGCATGCTGTTCGGGCTGTCGCGCAAGGCGGCGACGGAGTTCTCCTTCTTCCTCGCGATCCCCACCCTGCTCGCCGCCACCCTGTACTCGGTGGTGAAGGAGCGGGCCCTGTTGTCGGCGGCCGACCTGCCGCTGTTCCTGCTCGGCGGCCTGGCCGCCTTCGTCTCCGCTTTCCTGTGCGTGCGCTGGCTTCTGCGCTACATCAGCTCGCACGACTTCACGTTCTTTGCCTGGTACCGTATTGTGTTTGGTGTTCTCGTTCTCGTCACGGCCCACTACCAACTGGTGATCTGGGCCGACTGATTGACATGACCCAAGACCTCGGCGCGCGTGCGGTCCAGACGCTGCAGACCGTATTCGGCTATCCGGCCTTCCGCGGCCAGCAGGCGGACATCGTCGAACACGTGGCGAGCGGCGGCGACGCGCTGGTGCTCATGCCGACCGGCGGCGGCAAGTCGCTGTGCTACCAGATCCCGGCCCTGCTGCGCGACGGCGTGGGCGTCGTCATCTCGCCCCTGATCGCGCTGATGCAGGACCAGGTCGACGCGCTGGCCGAAGTGGGCGTGCGCGCCGCCTTCCTCAACTCGACCCAGAGCTTCGAGGAGACCATGCGGGTGGAGCGCCAGGTGCGCCGCGGCGAGCTCGACCTGGTCTACGTCGCGCCGGAACGCCTGCTCACGCCGCGCTGCCTGGAGCTGTTCGCCTCCTCCCACATCGCCCTGTTCGCAATCGACGAGGCGCACTGCGTCTCGCAATGGGGGCACGACTTCCGGCCCGAATACATCCGCCTGTCGATCCTGCACGAGAACTTCCCCGACGTGCCGCGCATCGCGCTCACCGCGACCGCGGACCACCAGACCCGCGCCGAAATCGCGATGCGCCTGCAGTTGGAGGACGCGCGCCAGTTTGTCTCGTCCTTCGACCGCCCCAACATCCGCTACCTGATCGTGGAGAAGGCGAACGGCCGCAAGCAGCTGATCGACTTCATCACCACCGAACACGCGGACGATGCGGGGATCGTCTACTGCCTGTCGCGCAAGAAGGTCGAGGAGACGGCGGACTTCCTGTGCGAGCACGGCATCCGCGCCCTGCCCTACCACGCCGGCATGGACCACGCCACGCGCGCTGCCAACCAGTCCCGCTTCCTGCGCGAGGACAGCATCGTGATGGTGGCGACCATCGCCTTCGGCATGGGCATCGACAAGCCGGACGTGCGCTTCGTCGCCCACCTGGATCTGCCCAAGTCGATCGAAGGCTACTACCAGGAGACCGGCCGCGCCGGCCGCGACGGGCTGCCCGCCACCGCCTGGATGGCCTACGGCCTGCAGGACGTGGTGCTGCAGCGGCGCATGATCGACGAATCGGAGGCGGACGAGAACTTCAAGCGCGTCCTGTCCACCAAGCTCGATGCCATGCTGGGGCTGTGCGAGACCCTGCACTGCCGCCGCACGCGCCTGCTCTCCTATTTCGGCGAGGCGTCCGGCCCGTGCGGGAACTGCGACACCTGCCTGCTGCCGCCCGTTTCCTTCGACGGCACGGTGCCGATGCAGAAGCTGCTGTCGGCCGTGTACCGCGTGGACCAGCGCTTCGGCGCGGGTCACGTCATCGACGTGCTGCGCGGTTCGGAGAGCGAACGCATCAAGCAGTGGCGGCACGACCAGCTGACCGTGTTCGGCGTCGGCGCGGACCGCACCGAGCAGGAATGGCGCGCCATCCTGCGCCAGGCCATCGCGCTCGGCTTCGTCACGGTCGACCACGAACAATTCAGCTCGCTCAAGCTGACCGACGCGGCGCGCCCGGTGCTCAAGGGCGAACAGAAAGTGCAGCTGCGCCAGTACCAGAAACCGGCCAAGCAGAAGCGCGTCTCGACGGCCCGCGGCTACACCGAACTGGAGCTGTCGGCGGATCAGCAGAAGATCTTCGAGAAACTGCGCTGGTGGCGCGTGGAGACGGCGCGCGCGCACAACGTGCCGGCCTACGTGGTGTTCCAGGATGCGACCCTGCGCGAGATCGCGAAGGCCCGGCCGGCCACGCTGGACGACTTGCGCTTCGTCTCCGGCGTCGGCGACAAGAAGCTCGCCTCCTACGGCGCCGAGATCATCGCCCTGATTGCGTCCTTCAGCGCTTGACGAAGACCAGGTCCCAGACGCCGTGGCCGAGCTTCAGGCCGCGGTTCTCGAACTTGGTGAGCGGGCGGTAGGACGGCTTCTCCGCATAGCCCTCGGCCGTGTTGCGCAGGGCCGGTTCGGCGCTCAGCACCTCCAGCATCTGCACCGCGTACTCCTCCCAGTCCGTCGCCAGGTGGATGTAGCCGCCTTGCTCCAGCTTGGCGCACAGCTGCTTGACGAATTCCGGCTGGATCAGGCGGCGTTTGTTGTGGCGCGCCTTGTGCCA
>DASRUW010000277.1:0-2175 GCA_035655255.1 Telluria sp.
ATGGCAGGGGCAGGTCAGCGCGGCCAGCACGCCCCAGGCATAGCCCCTCCAATGCGGCGTTTCTCGGTAGGGTTCGATGCGATCTGGGCTATCCATGATGGTGCTCCGCTTCGGCGTGGCGGCGTTCCGCCGACGCCATCCTCGCCAATTGCACGTCCAGCAGGGCCAGCATCTCGCGCCGTGTCGCGACCAGCGCGCGCAGGTTCGCCAGGCAGTCGCTGGCATCACCCGCATGGCGGTCCAGCGCGTGGCACAGCCGCACCAACTCGCCCAGCCCGATACCGGCCTCGAACAGCGCACGCACGAAGCGCAGCCGCTCCAACGCCTGGGCATCATAGAGGCCGTAGCCGCCTTCCGTATGGCTCGCCGGCCGGAACAGGCCACGCAGCACATAGTCACGCACGACGTTGACGCTGACGCCCGCCTCCTGGGCCAGCTTCGATACCGTGTAGGCACTCACGGCAATCCTCCTTTTCCGCTATCCGGCGCAGCAGGACAGTTGCTTCACGTCCTTGCTGAAGGTCTGCGCCGCGAGCTTCAGTCCCTCGACCATCGTCAGGTAGGGGAACAACTGGTCGGCCAGTTCCTGCACCGTCATGCGGTTACGAATGGCCAGCGCTGCCGTCTGGATCAGTTCGCCGGCTTCCGGCGCGACCGCCTGCACGCCGATCAATCGCCCGCTGCCGGCATCGGCCACCAGCTTGATGAAGCCACGTGTGTCGAAGTTGGCGAGCGCACGCGGGACGTTGTCCAGCGTCAGCAGCCGGCTGTCGGTCTCGATGCCGTCATGGTGCGCTTCCGATTCGCTGTAGCCCACCGTCGCCACCTGCGGATCGGTGAACACCACGGCCGGCATCGCGGTCAGGTCGAGGGCAGCATCTCCCCCCGTCATGTTGATCGCTGCACGGGTGCCGGCCGCCGCTGCCACATAGACGAATTGCGGCTGGTCAGTGCAGTCGCCGGCGGCGTAGATGTGTGGCGCACTGGTACGCATGGCGCGGTCGATGACGATGGCCCCCTGGGCGTTGACCTCGACACCTGCCGCTTCGAGATTCAGGGAGCGAGTGTTCGGCGCACGGCCGGTGGCGACCAGCAGCTGGTCGGCACGTACTTCGCCGTGCGCGGTGGTCAGCACGAACTCGCCTTCCACATGAGCGACCTGGCTCGCCTGGGTATGGTCCAGCACCTCGATGCCCTCGGCGCGGAACGCGGCTGTTATGGCCTCGCCGATGGCCGGGTCCTCGCGGAAGAACAGCGTGCTGCGCGCCAGGATCGTGACTTGGCTGCCCAGCCGGGCAAAGGCTTGCGCCAGCTCCAGGGCAACAACCGACGACCCGATCACGGCCAGTCGCTCGGGGAGCGTGTCGCTGGCCAGTGCCTCGGTGGAGGTCCAGTAGGGGGCGTCCTTCAGACCAGGAATAGGCGGAATCGCGGGGCTGGCGCCGGTGGCGATCAGGCAGCGGTCGAACGCTACCACGCGCTCGCCGCCGTTGCTCATGTGCACCGTAATGTGGCGACCATCCTGGAACCGGGCCTCGCCGTGTAGCACGGTGATGGTCGGGGTGCTCTCCAGGATGCCTTCGTACTTGGCATGGCGCAGTTCATCCACTCGCGCCTGTTGCTGCGCCAGCAGCCGCTCGCGCTGGATTACCGGCGGCGTGACGCCGATGCCATCATCGAACGGACTTTCCCGGCGCAGATGGGCGATGTGGGCGGCACGGATCATGATCTTGGAGGGCACGCAGCCGACGTTGACGCAGGTGCCGCCGATGGTGCCGCGCTCGATCAGCGTGACCCGTGCGCCTTGCTCGACGGCCTTCAGTGCCGCCGCCATCGCGGCCCCGCCGCTGCCGATGACGGCGATATGCATCCCATCGCCGTTATGGCCGGCCTTGTTGTCGCCGCCGCCGACCCATTCCTTCACCCGGTCTAACAGTCCGCCTCGCGCCGACGCAGCCGGCGTGTCGGCCAGCACCGCGTGATAGCCGAGTCCGGCGACGGTGGCGATCAGGGCATCGGTTGACGTGCCGGCTTCGATGGCGAGCCGGGCGCTGCCCTTGGCGTAGGACACCTCCGCCGCTTGTACGCCGGGCACACTTTCCAGCGCCTCTTTGACGTGGGCCGCGCACGAGTCGCACGTCATGCCGGTGATCTTCAACTGTGTCATGTAGTTGT
>DASRUW010000278.1:0-2301 GCA_035655255.1 Telluria sp.
GGGCGGCGGCCTTGGGTGCGGCGGCGCGGGAGGAATTGCCTTCGATGGCATCCTTCAGCATTTTTTCCAGCGAGGCCGGCAGGGGCGCGAGCTGGTCCGGCTCGGTGCCGTTGTTCAGGGCGGTAAGCTGGTCGGCCACGAAGCCGGACGCCTGCAGGGCCGCCTCGATCGAGTCGGGCGTGACCGGCGCGGCGCCGGTGCGCAACGCGTCGAACAGGTTCTCCGTCAGGTGGCAGGCCCCGACCAGGGCGGTCAGGTTCATGAAGCCGGCGCCGCCCTTGATCGTGTGGAACGACCGGAAGACCGCGTTCAGCGTCTCCTTGTTGTTCGGATCGCGTTCGAGGTTAAGGAGGTGCTCTTCAACATTGACTGCCAGATCCATCGCCTCGACGACGAAATCCTTGAGCATATCGTCCATCAGAACCCCAGATCGGCAAGAAGGTCGTCCACACTATCCTGGTTCAGGGCGACGGCCGGCATCGACGGGCCGGTCATGATCGTCGTCTCCTGCTCCTTGGCGGCCAGGCGGTCGCGCACGTCCTGCGGCGCGTTGTCCCGGAGAAGTTCGGCCAGTTCGTTCTCGACCGTCTTGGTGATGTTCACCACTTTCTTGATCAGCTGGCCGGTGATGTCCTGGAAGTCCTGGGCCATCATGATTTCGAGCAGGCGGGCCTTCTCGGCCTCGGTGGCGTCGTTGACCAGCTTGGCGAAGGAGCGGGAGTCGCCGGCCAGGGTCTTGAACTCGTCCAGCGACAGCTTGCCCGCGAACAGGGCGTCCCAGCGGGTCTCCATTTCCTTGGCCCGCTTGGACAGGTTGTCCTGGGCCGGCATGCCGTCGTCGAGCGTGTTGAGCACCTTGTTGGCGGCCTGCTCGGTCAGGCTGGCGACGTACTCCAGGCGGTCCTGGGCGTCCACGATCTGGGTCGAGGCCTCGGTCAGCGCCTTGTCGTAGCCCAGCTCGCGCAGGGAGTCGTGCAGCAGGCGGACGATGCCGCCCAGGCGCTCGAACATCGGCTTGTCGTGCAGGTCGACGGCGTCGCCGCCCGCAGCGGCCTCGGCAGCAGGCGCGGCGGCGGCGGCGACCGGCGCTTCGGCCTTGCGTTCGGCCGACACCTGGTCGAACAAAGCCTCCATGTCGTCCTCGGCGGCGGCGGCAGGAGCCGCAGGCGCCGCCGCGGGCGGCTGCACCGTGGCCGCGCGCTGGGCGGACACTTCTTCGAACAGTGCATCGAAATCATCTGCGGCGTCGGTCATAATCCCTGCTTCTCCTGTGTAACTTTTTCATAGCATGATGCGTGGCAACATCGCCGCGTTTTCCCGAGTGTAGCAGTGCCCCATGGCATTGGTAAATCACCGCGGTAGCCGGAAATGGCCACTCGGGCAAAAAAACCGTCGGGAAGTGTTGTATTCTGTAATCTTACCTTGGTTCCTTGGCAAAATGCATCAGCTCCGGACACAAAGGTTACAGATGTGTTGATTTGACCCAGGTCAACAGTGCGTCTTGTCGGACTGGCATTGCCGCACACTAGGAATCAGAATGTTTCGCTGTGTTCCCAAAGGAGGAGCGCCATGTACCGGAAAATCCTGATCACCACCGACGGCTCGACGGTCTCCAAGCACACCGCCTGCGCCGGCGTGAAGTTCGCCCAGCAGATGGGCGCCAGCGTGCTGGCCCTGTACGTGGCGCCGGAATACCAGTTCCCGGTCTACGTCGAGATCGTCCCGCCGGCCTACCCCAGCGAGGAAGACTACCAGGCGGCGATGCGCCGGGCCGGCGCCGAGCACCTGCGCTCGATCGAGGAAAAGGCGGCCAAGTGCGGCGTGCCGTGCGAGGTGATGACGGCGTTTTCCGACGCCACCGCCCAGAAGATCGTGGACGTGGCCGAGGAAGCGGGCTGCGACCTGATCTTCATCGGTTCGCACGGGCGCAGCGGCTGGGGCCAGGTGCTGCTGGGCAGCGTCACCAACAAGGTGCTGTCGCACACGGCCAAGCCGGTGCTGGTCCATCGATTGCTGCAGGAACCTGTTGATTAACTTACAATAGCGCCATGATCCGAATTGTCATCGCCGACGACCACACCATCATGCGCGAGGGGCTCAAGCGCATCCTCGACGGGGCCCTGGACATCGATATCGTCGGCGAGGCGACCAATGGCTTCGAAGTGCTGGCCCTGGTGCGCCAGGGCGGATTCGACCTGCTGCTGCTGGACCTGTCGATGCCGGGGCGCAGCGGCGTCGAGCTGATCCGCCAGATCAAGACCGAGGCGCCCAAGCTGGCCATCCTGATCCTCACCATGCACG
>DASRUW010000279.1:0-6091 GCA_035655255.1 Telluria sp.
ACGTTCGCGAACTTCGTCGATTTCGACCAGGCCTTCGGCCACCGCCGCGACATCCCGGGCTACCACAACGCCTTGCAGGAAATGGACGCGCGCCTGCCCGAGTTCTTCGCCCGCATGCAGCAGGGCGACCTGGCCGTCATCACCGCCGACCATGGCTGCGACCCGAGCTGGGCCGGCTCCGACCACACCCGCGAACATATCCCGGTGCTGTTCTTCGGCCCCGGCGTGAAGGCGGGCGCGCTGCCGGTGGCCGAGAGCTTCTCCGACATCGGCGCCACCCTGGCCAAGCACCTCGGCGTCAAACCCCTCTCCAACGGAACCAGTCTGTTATGACCCATCCTGTCGATTTCAAACGCAACGAGGCGGTGGGCCTCGACCTGGGCTGGGTCAACCAGCTGAAGGTGAACCGCAACGCGGCCGACCGCCGCGCCGCTTCGCTCGGCGCGCGCCGCGGTCCGAAGAAGGAATACCAGGCGGCGTGGATGATCAAGGCGATCGAGTGCATCGACCTGACCACGCTGTCCGGCGACGACACGCCGGGCCGCGTCGAGCGCCTGTGCATGAAGGCGCTGCGCCCGCTGCGTGCCGACCTGGCCGATGCGCTCGGCGTGCAGGGCCTGACCACCGGCGCCGTGTGCGTGTACCACGAGATGATCGCCCCCGCCGCGCAGATCATCAAGGGCCGCATCCCCATCGCCGCGGTGTCCACCGCCTTCCCGGCCGGCCTGTCCAGCATGGAGACCAAGCTGCGCGAGATCGAACTGTCCGTGGCCGCCGGCGCGACCGAGATCGACATCGTCATCACGCGCCAGCACGTCCTGACCGGGAACTGGCAGGCGCTGTACGACGAGATGCTCGCCTACCGCAAGGCCTGCGGCGAGGCCCACGTCAAGGCCATCCTCGCCACCGGCGACCTGATGACGCTCGAGAACGTGGCCAAGGCCTCGTGGGTGTGCATGATGGCCGGCGCGGACTTCATCAAGACCTCCACCGGCAAGGAAGGCGTGAACGCCACCATCCCCGTGGCGCTGACGATGGTGCGCGCGATCCGCGAATACCACGAGCAGACCGGCTTCATGGTCGGCTTCAAGCCCGCCGGCGGCGTGTCCAGCGCGCGCGCGGCGGTGCAGTACCTGACCGTGATGAAGGAAGAACTGGGCAACGCATGGCTGGAGCCGCACCTGTTCCGCATCGGCGCATCGAGCCTGCTGACCGACATCGAACGCCAGCTGGAACACTACGTCACCGGCGGCTACTCGGCGGCATATCGCCACGCGCAACCCTAAGCACCTGGAATCGTCATGCCTACTATTCAAGAGATCCTCAAGACCATGGACTACGGCCCCTCTCCGGAGAGCAGCAAGGAAGCGAACGCGTGGCTGGACGAACATGAGCGCCGCTTCGGCCTGTTCATCGACAACGCGTGGAGCGCGCCGGCCGAGACCTTCGCCACCAACAATCCGGCCACCGGCAAGGAGCTGGCCCAGATCACGCAGGCCGGCACGGACGACGTGAACCGCGCCGTGGAAGCCGCGCGCCGCGCGCAGCCGGGCTGGGTGGCCCTGGGTGGCCATGGCCGCGCCAAGGTGCTGTACGCGTTGGCGCGCTTGCTGCAAAAGCACGCGCGCCTGTTCGCCGTGCTCGAAACCCTGGACAACGGCAAGACCATCCGCGAGACGCGCGACGCCGACCTGCCGCTGGCCGCGCGCCACTTCTACCACCACGCCGGCTGGGCCGAGCTGCAAAGCGAGGAGTTCGCGGACTACCGCGCCGTGGGCGTGGTCGGCCAGATCGTGCCGTGGAACTTCCCGCTGCTGATGCTGGCCTGGAAGATCGCGCCCGCCATGGCAGCCGGTAACACCATCGTCTTCAAGCCTGCCGAATTCACCTCGCTGACCGCGCTGCTGTTCGCGGAGATCTGCCAGCGCGCCGGCGTGCCGCCGGGCGTGGTCAACATCGTCACCGGCGACGGCCGCGTGGGCGAAGCCATCGTCAACCATCCTGGCATCGACAAGCTGGCCTTCACCGGTTCGACCGAAGTGGGGCGCATCATCCGCAAGGCCACCGCGGGCAGCGGCAAGAAGCTGTCGCTGGAACTGGGCGGCAAATCGCCCTACATCGTGTTCGAGGACGCGGACCTGGATGCCGCCATCGAGGGCCTGGTCGATTCGATCTGGTTCAACCAGGGGCAGGTCTGCTGCGCCGGTTCGCGCCTGCTGGTGCAGGAGTCAGTCGAGCAGCGCTTCCTGGCCAAGCTGAAGGCGCGCATGGACAACCTGCGCCTCGGCTCCCCGCTGGACAAGCAGAACGACATCGGCGCCCTGGTCGATCCGGTGCAGTTCCAGCGTATCCGCGGCCTGGTGGAAGGGGCGAAGGAAGAGGGTTGCACGGTCTATCAACCGGCCTGCGAACTGCCGGCCGACGGCTCCTGGTTCCCGCCGACCCTGATCACGGGCGCGTCCACCTCGGCCACGGTGTCGCAGACCGAAATTTTCGGTCCGGTGCTGGTGGCCATGAGCTTCCGCACCCCGGCCGACGCGGTGCAGCTGGCGAACAACACCGTCTACGGCCTGGCCGCCTGCGTGTGGAGCGAATCGATCAGCCTCGCGCTGGACGTGGCGCCGCAGCTCAAGGCCGGCGTGGTGTGGATCAACACCGCCAACCAGTTCGACGCCGCCTGCGGCTTCGGCGGTTACAAGGAATCGGGCTTCGGCCGCGAGGGCGGCCGCGAAGGCATGCTCGAGTATCTCACGCCGCTGGCCGAGGACGCGCGTCCTGCCGCGCCGACCGTGGAAGCCAAGGGCAAGGTCAAGCCGGCGGAAGACAACCCGTTCGAGATCGACCGCACCGCCAAGCTGTACATCGGCGGCAAGCAGGCGCGCCCGGACGGCGGCTACAGCCGTTCGGTCCATGGCGCCAACGGGGAATTCATCGCCGACGTGGGCGAGGGCAACCGCAAGGACATCCGCAATGCGGTGGAAGCGGCGCACAAGGCCGCCGGCTGGAGCAAGGCCTCGGCCCACAACCGCGCGCAGGTGCTGTACTACATCGCGGAGAACCTGTCGGCGCGCGCCGGCGAATTCGCCGCGCGCCTCGGCGCGATGACGGGTTCGAAGAATCCGGAGCGCGAAGTGCAGGCTTCCATCGAGCGCCTGTTCTACTGGGCCGCCTGGGCCGACAAGTACGACGGCCTGGCGCACCAGCCGCCGATGCATGGCATCACCGTGGCGCTCAATGAGCCGATCGGGGTGATCGGCATCGTGTGCCCGAACGAGGCGCCGCTGCTCGGCTTCATCGCGCTGGTGGCGCCGGCGCTCGCGGTGGGCAATCGCGTGATCGCGGTGCCGTCCGAAGCGCATCCGCTGGCCGCGACCGACCTGTACCAGGTGCTGGATACGTCCGACCTGCCGGGCGGCGCGCTGAACATCGTGACCGGAGCGGCGAACGAGCTGGCCAAGGTGATGGCGCAGCACTTCGACATCGACGCGCTGTGGCGCCACGACGGCCATGCCGCAGGCTGCGCCGAAGTGGAGCGCCTGTCGGCCGAGTCGCTCAAGCGCACCTGGACCAGCGGCGGCAAGGGCCGCGACTGGTTCGACAAGAAGCAGGCCGCCGGCCGCGCCGTGCTGTACCACGCGACCCAGGTCAAGAACATCTGGATCCCGTACGGAGTCTAACTTGTCATTCCCGCGCAGGCGGGAATCCATGATCGGGTGAGCAGAGACGCTATCTCATCTCACCTGGCCATGGGTTTCCGCCTTCGCGGGAACGACGCATTCTGCCAAGACAATGTCCTACCTCCCTCAAGAAATCGTCCGCAAGAAGCGCGACGGCCACGCCCTCAGCGCCGAAGAGATCCGCTTCTTCGTGCGCGGCATCACCGACAACTCCGTGACCGAAGGGCAGATCGCCGCGCTCGCGATGGCGGTCTTCTTCAACGACATGAACATGGACGAACGCGTCGCCTTCACCCTGGCGATGCGCGACTCCGGCCAGGTCATGGAATGGCGTTCGTTGAATCTGCCCGGCCCGGTGGTGGACAAACATTCCACCGGCGGCGTGGGCGACGTCGTGTCGCTGATGCTGGGGCCGATGGTGGCCGCCACCGGCGGCTACGTGCCGATGATCTCGGGCCGCGGCCTGGGCCACACTGGCGGCACGCTGGACAAGTTCGACTCCATCCCCGGCTACTGCACGGTCCCCGACCCCGAATTGTTCCGCAAGGTGGTGAAGGAAGTCGGCGTGGCCATCATCGGCCAGACCGCGCAGCTGGCGCCGTCCGACAAGCGCTTCTACAGTATCCGCGACGTGACGGCGACGGTGGAGTCGGTGGCCATGATCACCGGCTCCATCCTGTCCAAGAAGCTCGCCGCCGGCCTCGACGCGCTGGCGATGGACGTGAAGGTGGGCAGCGGCGCTTTCATGCCGACCTACGAGAAATCGGTGGAACTGGCCGAGAGCATCGTCAGGGTGGGCAACGGCGCGGGCACCCGCACCTCGGCCCTGCTGACGGACATGAACGAGTCGCTCGGTCCGGTGGCGGGCAACGCGCTGGAAGTTCGCCTCGCCATCGACTACCTGACCGGCAAGCGCCGCCCCGCGCGCCTGCACGAGGTGACCATGGCGCTGTGCGCCGAAATGCTGGTCATCTCCGGGGTGGAAAAGACCGAGGAGGCGGCGCGCGCCAAGCTGCAGGCGGCGCTCGATTCGGGGGAGGCAGCGTCCCGCTTCGCGCGCATGGTGTCCGCGCTGGGCGGACCGGCCGACCTGATGGAACACCCGGACAAGCACCTCGAAAGTGCGCCCATCGTGGTGCCGGTCCCGGCGCCGCAGGATGGCTTCGTTTCCGCCGTCGACTGCCGTGGCCTGGGCCTGACGGTGGTGGCGCTGGGCGGTGGCCGCCGCCGCCCCAGCGACGCCATCGACTTCGCGGTCGGCCTGACCGACCTGGTGGAACTGGGCGACCGGCTGCAGGCGGGCCAGCCGCTGGCGCTGGTCCACGCGCGCACGCAGGGAGCCGCGGAGCAGGCCGTGCGCGAAGTGCAGGCTGCTTACACGCTGGGCGCGGTCAAGCCGGCCGCCAACCCGATCATCTACCGGACCATCCGTCCGTAAAGGCACGCCATGAACTACACCCACCTCATCGAGGAAGCGCGCGTGGCGCGCGAGCTGGCCTACACGCCATACTCCAACTTCAAGGTCGGCGCGGCTTTGCTGACCAAGGACGGCCGCGTCTTCCGCGGCTGTAACGTCGAGAACGCGAGCTACGGCCTGTGCAACTGCGCCGAGCGCACCGCCTTCTTCAGCGCCGTCGCGCATGGCTGCAAGCCGGGCGACTTCGCCGCCTTGGCCGTGATCGGCGAGACGGACGGCCCTATTTCTCCGTGCGGCGCCTGCCGCCAGGTGACGTTCGAGCTGGGCGGAAGCGATCTGCCGGTGATGCTCACCAACCTGAAGGGCGACCAGATGGAAACCACGGCCGGAAGCCTGCTGCCGCACGGCTTCGGTGGCTGGGATCTGAAGAAGTAAGGTGTTCAAGAAAGCCATCGATGTGCAGGCCGCGGCCGCGCTCGCGGCCAGCGAGGCTGTCGCCGGGAAGACGCAAGGGACCTTCGGCGTCGGCGGCGTGCTGCTGGACGGCCAGGGCCGCGTGCTCAAGTCCATGCACAACAACGTGGTGCGCGACGGTCTGGTGTTCGACCCCACCGCCCATGGCGAGCGGCAGCTGATCGACTGGTACTTCGCCGAACGCGCCAAGGGCCGCGCGTTGCCGCCGCCCGAGGAATGTACGATCGTCACCTCGCTCGATCCCTGTTTGATGTGCACCGGCGCAATCCTCGCTTCCGGCTTCAACGTGGTCGTGGCGGCCAATGACGCCAATGCCGGCATCAACTTCGACCGCAGCGCCGCGTTCACCGCGCTGCCCGAGCCCCTGCGCGCGCTGGCGCGCGAGAAGTTCTCCTATCCGGCCGTGCTGGGGACGAGCGGTTATGCGCGCGAGGCAAGCGGCGCGCCGCCCAAACCCTTCTTCATCAACCGCACCATCGCCGAATCGACGCAGGCTTTGTGCGCGTTGGCCTTCGAGGCCGCG
>DASRUW010000280.1:0-3152 GCA_035655255.1 Telluria sp.
TTGGAAACTGCGTCCGTATGAACCGCACCCTCGCCGCCGCGCTCGCCTCCTTCTTTGTTCTTGCCGGCTGCGGTGGGGATCCCGCCAGTTCCACCGGCCGCGTGACCCAGTCGGGCTCCGCCGGCGCGGTGCGCTATGAGGTGCCGCTCCAGGCCGACAGCGCGCGCCTGTCCGCCGGCACCTATTTCACGGCCGGCGCCGACCAGGACGGCCACGTCTACGCCTGGGGCGACAATACCTACGGCCAGCTCGGCGACGATGCCACGCTGGCCCGGCCCGCTCCGGTGCCGGTCGCCGGCCTGTCCGGCGTGCGCGCCGTGGCGGCCGGCGGCTATCACGTGACGGCTTTGGAGCGCGACGGCACGGTATGGACCTGGGGCAACAACACCTACGGCCAGCTCGGCCAGGGCTACTTCAGCTCCCGGGTCGGTCATCCGGTGCCGGTGCAGGGCCTGTCGGGCATTGCCGCGATCTCCTCCGGCTACCTGTTCTCGCTGGCGACCCATGCCAACGGCACCGTCTACAGCTGGGGCCGCGTCGCGAACGCCAACCGCGCCGGCTTCCAGCCGGTCAGCGGCCTGAGCAATGTTGCGGCCGCGACGGCCGGTTACGAGCACGCTCTCGCAGTGACCCGCTCCGGCGCCCTGTGGGGCTGGGGCAGCAACAAGGCCGGCCAGCTCGGCACGGGGCGTCCCGCCGCGATCGAAAATACTCCCGTGCGGATCGCCTCGCTCGACAAGGTGGTCGGCGCCGCCGCCGGCTACATGCATTCGCTCGCGCTGCGCCAGGACGGTACCGTCTGGGCCTGGGGTTCGAACGCCTTCGGCCAGCTGGGCGTGAACCTGTCCAGCAGCCGCCTGCCGGTGCGCGTGCACGGCCTGCCGGTGCCGGTCAACGGCGCCTCCGGCGTGAAAGCGATCGCCGCCGGCACTTACAACAGCGTGGTCGTGTACAGCGACGGTTCGGTCTGGGCCTGGGGTGGCAACGGCTACGGCCAGATCGGCAACGGGACCACGGTACGCGCCACCGAACCGCAGCAGATCCAGGGCCTGGGCCGCGCGGTGTCCGCCACGGTCGGCAACGGCCACATCGCGATCCTGATGGCGGACGGTTCGGTCTACGCCATCGGCTTCAACGCTAACGGCCAGCTCGGCAACAACACCACCGCCAACGCCATGGTGCCGGTCCAGGTCTCGGGTCCGCAAGGCGCCGGCAACCTCGATCTTGGCCAAAGCCGGGACCAGTAATCCCTTCAGCTTCCGGCCGGACGCGCTGCTGTCCGGCCTGATGCTGTCGCTGCCGTTCCTGCTGCCGGTTCACCGGCTCCCGACTCCCTCCTTCGACGCCGAATGGCTGGCCGTGCTGCTCGGGCTGGCCGCGGCCGGCTGGGGCATCGCACGCCGCCGCGAGCTCGCCCTGCCCGGCGTCGCCGCGGCGCCGCTCGCGTTGGCCGCGGTCATCGGCCTCCAGTTCCTGCTCGGCGCGCTGCCCTACGGCGGCCCGCCGCTGCTGGCCGCCGCCCTGCTGGCCTGGGCCGCCCTGGTAGCGGCCCATGCACGCGGCGCCGCCTCCGATGCCGCGTTCGTGCGCACGCTGGCCTGCGGACTGTGCGCCGGCGCGCTCGTGCATGCGCTGGGCGGCCTCATCCAGTTGGCCGCGCCCGGCTGGCTGCCGCCGGCGCTGCTGCTGCCGGCGCCGCCATGGGAAGGCATCTACGGCAACCTCGCGCAGCAGAACCACTTCGCCGCCCATATGGGACTCGGCCTGGCGAGCGTGCCGCTGGCCTTGCGGCGGCCCGGCCTGCGCTATGCTGCCGTGGTGCTGCTGGCGGCGGCCATGTTCCTGTCCGGCTCGCGCACGGCTCTGCTGTTCGGAATGGCGCTGCTGGTGCTGCACTTGCCGGACTTCTCGCGCGCGTCCTGGTTGCGGATTGCCGCCGGATTGGCCGGCGCGCTGCTGGTGCTGCTGGCGGCGCGCAGCGCGCTCCTCGGTCCGCAGCTGGGGCGGCTGGCCGCGGTCACACAAGGCGCCGCACCGCGCCTGTTCTTCTGGGAGCATGCGTGGACGATGTTCCTCGCTCATCCCTGGCTCGGCGTCGGCTTCGACGGTTTCGCCTTCGCCCTGCTGCAAGACCTGCGTCCTGGCGAGCAGGTGTGGGGCATCGACCAGTATGCCCACAACCTGCCCTTGCAGCTGCTGGCGACCACGGGCGCCGTCGGCCTGCTGGCGGCCGCGCTGCCGCTGGCGGCATTCCTGAGGCGCGCCCTGCGGGCGGGTGTGCGCGCTCCCGGCCGCAGGTTTGCCTGGTCCATGCTCGCCGTGCTGGCCATTCACAGCATGCTCGAGCAGCCGCTGTATTACGCCTACTTCCTTGGACCGGCAGCACTGGCGGCCGGCCTGCTCGACCCAGGCGCACGGAGCTGGCGGCTCGGCACCGCGGCGCGCGCCGCCATGGCCGCCGCCATGCTGGCCGCGCTCGGCGCCGGCGGCGCCCTGGCCAGCCAGTATGGCGAACTGGCACGGGTGTTCTACGCGCCCGCGTCGGCGGACGACGTGGCAGCCGTCCCGGTCCTGGCGCAACGGCTGCAGGGCGGCGTATTCGCACCGCTCGCCGATCTGGTGGCCCCGCAGGCCGCGGTGCCGGCCGATGCCCCCGTCGATGCGCGCTTGCGCCTGAGTTCCCGCATCCTGCGTTTTGCACCCGTGCCCGAGACCGCGTTCCGCCACGCCGCGCTGCTGGCCGAAAATGGCCAGGCCCAGACGGCGCGCGCCCAGCTGCGGCAAGCCGCGCTCGCTTATCCGGACGCCCTGCCGCTCTATCTGCCGCACTACGAAGCGCTGGCGCAGGACGACCCGGACCGCTTTGGCGACCTGGCGCGTTATGCGAGCCTGCTGCGCCATGCACCTTGACTTCGCGCTCAGCGAGGCCACGCCGGCCGACAGCGCCCGCCTGTTCGAGGTCTGGGAGTCGTCAGTGCGCGCCACGCATCACTTTCTGTCGGAGGCGGACCATGCGGAACTGGCGCCGCTGGTGCAGGAGCTGCTGACCCGGTACGCGCCGATCCATGTGCTGCGCGACCAGCAGGGACGGGCGCACGCCTTTCTCGGCGTGAACGCCGGCGCCATCGACATGCTGTTCGTGCACGCCGACT
>DASRUW010000281.1:0-6385 GCA_035655255.1 Telluria sp.
GTGCTGCTGTTCCTGGCGGCCCTGGCCTGCCTGCGCGTCAAGGTGCCGGCGGCCGAGCCGGACGCCGCGTCCGTACCGGCTGCCGCCTGAATTTCAATTCCGATCATGCAAAACAAAGTACAACTGATTACCTACGTCGACCGCTTCGGCGGCCAGACCCTGGGCGAACTGCAGGACCTGCTCGCCGGCCCGCTCGCGGGCGTGTTCGGCGGCGTGCACCTGCTGCCCTTCTATCACAAGGTCGACGGCGCCGATGCGGGCTTCGATCCGATCGACCACACCCGCGTGGACGCGCGCCTGGGCGGCTGGGACGACGTGCGCGCCCTGTCCGGCACTGCAGCCGTCATGGCCGACGTGATCGTCAACCACATGTCGAACGAGTCGCCCCAGTTCCTGGACTTCCAGCGGCGCGGCGAGCAGTCGCCCTACAGCGGCTTGTTCTTGACGATGGAAGCCGTGTTCCCGGATGGCGCGCGCGAGCAGGACCTGCTGGCGGTCTACCGCCCGCGTCCGGGCATGCCGTTCACCGCCTACACGATGGCGGACGGCACGCGCCGTCTGCTGTGGACCACCTTTACCCCGCAGCAGATCGACATCGACGTCGGCCATCCGGCGGGGCAGGATTATCTGGCGTCGATCCTCGACCGGCTGGCCGCGAGCGGCGTGACCATGGTGCGCCTCGACGCGGTCGGTTACGCCATCAAGCGCGCCGGAAAAAGCTGCTTCATGATGCCGGAGACCTTCGCCTTCATCGACCGCTTCGCGCAGGAAGCCCGCGGCCGTGGCCTGGAAGTGCTGGTGGAGATCCATTCCTACTACAAGCGCCAGATCGAAGTGGCGCGCCAGGTGGACTGGGTGTACGACTTCGCGCTGCCGCCGCTGGTGCTGCACGCGCTCGAATTCGGCCGCGCCGATGCGCTGCGCGCGTGGATCGGCCAGCGTCCCGCCAACGCGATCACCGTGCTCGACACCCATGACGGCATCGGCATCATCGACATCGGCGCCGACGCCTCCGACCGCGCGGCCCAGCCCGGTCTGGTGCCGCCGCAGGAGCTCGACGAACTGGTCGAGCGCATCCACCGCAATTCGCAGGGCCAGAGCCGGCAGGCGACCGGCGCGGCGGCGTCCAACCTCGATCTGTACCAGGTCAACTGCACCTTCTACGACGCGCTGGGACGCGACGACGGCGCCTATCTGCTGGCGCGCGCGATCCAGTTCTTCGTGCCGGGCGTGCCGCAGGTGTATTACGTTGGCCTGCTGGCCGGCCAGAACGACATGGCCTTGCTGCGCGAGACCAAGGTAGGACGCGACATCAACCGCCACTACTACGACCGCGACGAGGTGCTGTCCGCGCTCGCGCGTCCGGTCGTCGCCCGGCTGCTCGACCTGATCCGCCTGCGCAACGCGCACCCGGCGTTCGACGGCACGTTCAGCGCGCCGGCAGCCGAACCGCATCTCCTGTGCCTGCGCTGGGAATCCGGGACGCGCTTCATCGAACTGCGCGCCGACCTGGCCGCGCGCAGCGGCGTCATCGTCCACGACGCCGGCACCATCCCCCTGGCCTGACGCCCCTCCAGCGGCACCGGCCGATCTAAAGCCATCCAGTTCGCACTGGATGGCTGTCCGATCGGTCGATTTCATCCGCGTTGCGCCGCGCCGTCCTTGTTTTTGCGACTGCTTTGGTTCTCCCGCAGTTCAAATTGGACTCATCAGTGCATGAATTTTCGCTCGCATTGGTGGCGGCTTGGAAGTGATTCGCCACCTCGGCGCGCTGATTCGACTTCCCGCTGTACTCGCGACGCTTCCGGTCTCCGAAGCTTCCAATTGATGCGCCCGTTTTAGCGCGGACGCCCGAAAAAAAGGTTCTCCGCGGCGGACCGGGAAGAACCTGAAGGGCCTGCCGGAGGGACTGGCAAGCCGGAGGGGCGCCGGGCGGTGGCCCGGCAACGGGATCGTTCAGAAGCGGTATTTCAGGCCGATGCGGGCCGAACGTCCATTCAAGGCGCGGGCGGCGGCGCGGCCGTCGTTGCTCTCGGTGTAGCCCAGCGCGTTGGCCGCGTTGTAGACGCCGAGGTTCAGGGTCCAGTCCTGGTTCAGCGAGTAGTTCGCGTACAGATTCACGACGGTGTAGGCGGGCAGGGTGGCTTCGTACGGCGTGCCTTGCGCGTCCTTGGACTTGGTCGTGCCGACGACGGCCGCGCCGATTTGCAGGTCCCCGACCGTGTAGCTCGGGCTCAACTGATAGACCAGCTTGGCCTGGCGGTTCGGCGCCAGGCCGCTGCCGACGATCTTCGCGTCCGTGTAGGTGAAGCCGCCGTTTGCGTGAAACGCGCCGTAGCGATAGCCCAGTTCCACTTCCACGCCCTTGGCGTCATAGCGGTTGGAAGTGCTCTTCTGGGTGGTGGCGTCGTAGTTGCTCTCGTCCGTCTTGGCCTGGAACAGGGTCACGAAGCTGCTCCAGCCGCCGCTGCGCAGCTTGACGCCGCCCTCGAGCTGCTTCACCTCGTTGATCGGCACCACGCCGCGGCCGTCGAGCGGCTTGCCCGCCGGGTCGAACATGATGCGGTCCGCGTTGAAGGCGACGCCGTCGCTCACGCGCGCGAACAGGGCGGTGTTCTTGTCCAGCTCATAGTTCACGCCGACCGAGTAGGAGGTGTGGTTGAGCGAGTAGTCGATCGCCTGCGCATTGCCCGGCTGGAACTTCTGCGCCACGGCCTGGTTGTAGTAGCCGCTTGCCTTCTGGCGGTCGTTGCGCACGCTGCCTTCCACCGACAGTTGGCCCTGTTCCCAGCCCACCACCGCGTACGGCGAGGTGGTCCGGTACTGTGCGTCGATGGCGCGGGTGCAGCAGCCGCCCCACACGTCGGTGCCCAGGGCGAGCGCGCCGTAGGCGTTGGTGGAGGCGTTGGCCAGCAGCGCCGGCTTGTCGTCCGTCGCCTGCATCAGGTACTGGTTGAAGTTCCAGGTCAGGGCGACGTTCTGCAGGTTCAGGAACAGGCCGGCCGTGACGTTCAACTTGCCGCCGCCCGCCTGTGCGAAGGACTTGGACAGCTTGACGTCGTTGGTGGTGCTGCCCATGTCGTCCAGCGAGGTGTTGAACACGGTCGCGGTGAAGCGCTGGCCGCTGTAGGCCTGGCCCTTGAGCGGGCCGGTGGCGTACACGGTGCCGGCGCTGGCCGCGCTCACGTCGTCGGCCGGGAAGATCGAGATGAAGCGGCCGCTGTTGGAGGCGGTGCGGAACTTCTCGCTCAATTTCCAGCCGTCCGCCAGTTTCAGTTCGCTTTCGATGCCGAAGGCGTTGGTCTGCACGCGCAGGCCGTCGTTGACGTTGGAGCCGACCAGGTTGTTGTCCTTGCCGAGGGTGAAGTCGGTGACCCAGTAGGGCGAGTAGAAGCTGGCCTTGCGCGGATCGATGCCAGCGATCTCGCCGATGGCGCCGTTCCTGATGGCGACCGGCGCCGGCATGAACAGCGGCGACTTGGTGTCGAGGTGCTTGAAGTTCAGGCGCACGAAGCCGTTGTCCAGCTCGCGCGTGATGCTGCCCTTGACCTGGCCGCCGCCCAGGGCATTGCTGCCGGCGTGGCGCGGGCCCTGGCCCATCTGGGTGAAGCCGCCGACGAAGTAGCGCGTCTTCTCGCCCAGCTTGCCGCCCAGGTCGAAGTCCAGGCGCTGCTCGTCGAAGCCCAGGCCGGCCGTGATGCCGATGCTGCCGCCGGCCTCGCTGCCGTCCCGGGTGATGAAGTTGATGATGCCGCCCGGCGAGTTGGTGGCGAGCGTGGAGCCGGAGCCGCCGCGCACCACTTCGAGGTGGTCCAGGGTGTTGTCCACGGCCAGGAACATGTCCGGCGTGGCGAAGGCGATGTCGCCGAACAGCAGCACGGGCAGGCCGTCTTCCTGGAACTGCACGTAGCGCGAGCCGCCCGCGGAAATCGGCAGGCCGCGCACGGTGACGTTGGCGTTGCCGCCGCCGCCGCTCGATTCGGCGCGCACGCCCGGAATCGCGCGCAGGACGTCGGCCGCGTTGAGCGGCTGGTTCTGCTGGATCTGCTCCACGCCGAGCGAGGAGACCGAGTTCGATTGCTTCATCTTGCTGGTGGCGCTGGCCGTGCCGGTGACGACCACCTGGTTCAGCTTGAGCGTGTCGTCGCTGTCGGCGGCGCTTTGCGCATGGGCGCTGCCCATCTGGAGCAGGGCGAGGGTGGTGGCGGCGGCCAGGGGCAGGCGGCGCGGGAAGGCGCGGGATGGGGTCACGTTGGTCTCCTAGTGAAAACGATTGCAGCTGTTGTCGAATTTTTTGTGTGCGCTGTCAAGTTCAATGGTAATCGAAATTGACGCGTTTTTTATTCTGCGATAGACTGCAATCGATTGCAATACTTTTTTTCAACGCTGTCGGAAATTCGATGCAAACGTTTGCAAATTTGTTATGATCGCCCGCATCGTCGTCTCTCTCTGGCAGGCATTGAACGCATGAACAAAACCAAGGAACAGCTGAAGGTCCAGATGGCCGATATCGCCCGCCTCGCCGGCGTGTCGATGTCCACCGTGTCGCGCGCCCTGAGCAACAGCTCCCTCGTCAACGAGGAGACGCGGCGCCGCGTGCAGGAGCTGGCGCGCTCGCTGAACTACACCGTCAATCTGGGCGCGAAGAACCTGCGCCTGGGCGACAACACCACCATCGGCGTGGTGATTCCCTACGACGCCGGCGCGCGCCAGCACCTGAGCGATCCGTTCTTCCTCGCCATGCTGGGCAACCTGGCCGACGCGCTGACCGACCGCGGCTACGACATGCTGCTCTCGCGGGTCGAGGCCAAGTCGCTCGACCAGCTCGAATACCTGCACAGCTCCGGCAAGGTGGGCGGCATCATCGTCATCGGCCAGTGGGGCCAGCACGAACAGCTGAACGAGCTGGCGCGGCGCCACCTCAAGTTCGTGGTGTGGGGGGCGCAGCTGGCGCACCAGGCCTATTGCAGCATCGGCAGCGACAACGTGGAGGGCGGCTACCTCGCCACCATGCACCTGCTCGAACGGGGCCGCAAGCGCATCGCCTTCGTCGGCGACAAGGCGCTGCCCGAGCCGGAGCGCCGCCACGCCGGCTACCTCAAGGCGCTGCGCAAGGCCGGGATCAAGGCCGATTCCACCCTGTACATCCCGAGCTCCTTCCAGCCGCTGGACGCGCAGCGCGCGATGCAGGCGCACCTGGACAAGCACGGCGTGAACTTCGACGCCATCTTCGCCGCCAGCGACGTGATCGCCATCTCCGCCATGGGCTTGCTGAAGGAGCGCGGCCTGAACGTGCCGCGCGACGTCAGCGTGGTCGGTTACGACGACATCGACGCCGCCGCGCACAGTTTCCCGCCCCTGACGACGGTACGCCAGCCGCTCGACCTGGCCGGCGCCGCGCTGGTCGACAGCGTGATCCGCCTGGCCGGCGGCGAGCAGCCGGCGTCGCAGCAGCTGCCGACGCGGCTCATCGAACGCTCCTCCACCTGACCGAGACCCTATGACCTCTCCCGTCCGAATCGCCAGCGCCGGCGAAGCCCTGATCGACATGCTGTGCGAAGCGGACGGCCGCTACCAGCCCTGCCTGGGCGGCGCCATCTTCAACCTCACGCGCGCCCTGGCGCGCCAGGGCGCGGGCGTGGCCTACCTGAACGCCTTGTCGCAGGACCGCTTCGGGCGCGCGCTGGCGGCCTGTCTCGAAGGCGACGGCGCGCTGCTGGCGCACCCGGCGCCGGTGCCGTATCCCACCGCGCTGGCGATGGTGAGCGTGGACGGGGAAGGGCATCCGGCCTATGCCTTCTACCGCGAAGGCGTGGCCGACCGCGCGCTCGACGCGCACGCGCTCGGCCAGGCTTGCGCGGCGCTGCCGGATTTGCAGATCGTATGCACCGGCTGCCTGGCGCTCGCGCCGGCCGATGCGGACATCTACCTGACCTGGCTCGCGGTGCAGCGGCGTGCCGGACGCATGATCGTCGTGGACGCCAACCTGCGCCCGAGCGTGATCGCCAACCTGGAGGCCTACCGCGCCAACGTGCTGCGCGCCTTGCAGTTCGCCGATCTGGTGAAGGTGAGCGACGAGGATCTGGAGGCCCTGGGCGTGACGGCGCTGGACCTGTTCGACCTCTGCCCGGCCCGGCTGGTGGCCTACACGCTGGGCAAGGACGGCGCGGCGCTCCTGCTGCGCGGCACCGATGGTAGCGAAGAGGTGAAGGCGCGCGAGACGCGCCCCTTGACGGTGGTCGACACGGTCGGCGCCGGCGACAGCTTCCTGGCCGGCCTGCTGGTCGCGCTGCTGGTGCAGGCCGATGGGAAGGCGCTCGAGCCGCGCGCCCACCTGCACGCGCTCTCGCGATCCGCCCTGGACGGCATGTTGCGTCATGCGCTC
>DASRUW010000282.1:0-8765 GCA_035655255.1 Telluria sp.
ACCACCGGCGAATATGCCTTCGCCCGCATGATGGCGGCGGCCTTGCCCGGCGTGGACGGCCCGGCCGCCGTGCCCCATTTCGAGCGCCATGGCTTGGCCGATCCGGACCTGCTGGAAAAAATGCGTTCACGCCGGAATTACTACCCGTCCCTGGTGCCGTCCGTACCCACCGCCTATGTACGCCTGCAGGACGGCCAGGATCTGGCGATCGGCGGACGGACCTGGCAGGTGATCACGGGCTTCGGCCATTCGCCCGAGCACGCGTCCCTGTACTGCGCCGAGCAGAACCTGCTGATTTCAGGCGATATGGTGCTGCCGCGCATTTCGACCAACGTCTCCGTCTTTGCGGTCGAGCCGGAAGCCGATCCGCTCAAGCTCTACCTGGATTCGCTCGGCAAGTTCGCCGGCCTGCCCGCGGACGTGCTGGTGCTGCCCTCCCACGGCCGGCCCTTCCGCGGTCTGCACACCCGCATCGCCCAGTTGCATGCCCACCACGCGGCGCGCCTGGCCGAGGTCCTGGCCGCCTGCGCGACGCCGCAATCGGCCGCCGCCATCGTGCCGGTGATGTTCCGGCGCCCGCTCGACGCCCACCAGCTCAGCTTTGCCCTGGGCGAGGCGCTGGCCCATTTGCACCGCCTGTGGCAGAACGACCAATTGTGTCGAAGCCTGGGCGACGACGGTGTCTTTCGCTTCCAGGCAATTAACAAAGAGTAGCGTGCTTCACCTTTGTTCGCCACCGCCTATACTGAATAAAAGGATATGACTAGTTACTCACATTGTTAAGCATCTGGGAAGGCGACTTGTCACAATCGGTCTTCTGTTGACTGATACTGACATTCATCCAGAGGCGTGAAATAGTGCCTCCATGAATTCCTTGAATGAACGCGAGAGCTTCAGCCAGCGATTGCAACAGGCTCTTCGCAACGCGCACTATTCCCCCGACAGTCCCACCCGCCTGGCCCGTGAATTTAACATTCGTTTCGAAGGCCGGCCGATCACGGTGCATGCCGCCCGCAAATGGCTCGTCGGCGAGGCCATCCCGACCCAGGAAAAGCTCCGGATGATCGCGCAGTGGCTGGGCGTGCCGGCCGAGTGGCTGCGCTTCGGCGGGCCGGTCGATCCGCCCGACGGCGGCGCCGGCGTGGCCAACGGCAGCCAGATGCGTTTCGAATCGGCCGACGTCAAGCTGGTTGCGGACCTGCAACGCCTGGACGAGCACCACCGCCAGCTGGCGCGCGAGTTCATCCGCATGCTGGTGCGCATGAATCATCAGAATCAGAAGTGAGTTCGGCTGAAGTTTATCTAGTTGCAATTCCAAATCTGGTGCACAATAGGGTGGCTGACACCCTCAGCTTGGTCTTCGCTCCACCAGTCGTTAAGGAACACCCGCCTTATGAAGAGCAACTACAGCAACGTAGCACAGCTTAAAGAACTGATGACCGCCCCCCCGATGTCCGCCGCCCAGCATGCGCAACTGATGCGCAAGCGCATCGAGCAGCGCCGGATGCTGGAAGAGGCCCGTGACCTCAAGCGCATCCTCGGCAGCCAGCTCGACAAACGTTAAGCGTTTCCCCGGATTGTACTAGTCTTCGCGTGGCGGGCTCATGCCCGTCCAGCGCGGCGCCAGCGCGTGCGCGACGCCCATGAGGTCGAGCACGCGCGCGACCGTGTGGTCGACCAGCTCGTCGATGCTGCCGGGGCGGTGGTAGAAGCTCGGCAGCGGCGGGAAGACGATGCCGCCCATCTCGGTGACGGCCGTCATGTTGCGCAGGTGCGCCAGGTTGAAGGGTGTCTCGCGCACCATCAGGACCAGGCGGCGGCGTTCCTTGAGGACCACGTCGGCGGCCCGGGTGACCAGGTTGTCGGACAGGCCGTGGGCAATGGCGGCCAGGGTCTTCATCGAACACGGCGCCACGATCATCCCGTCGGTCTGGAAGGAGCCGCTGGCGATGGCCGCCCCGATGTCGCGGTGGCGGTGCACGACGTGGGCCAGCGCTTCCACTTCCTTGCGCTGGAGCCCGGTTTCCTGATGCAAGGTCAGGGCCGCGGCATCGGTGACCACCAGGTGGGTCTCGATGCCGGGCGTGGCGCGCAGCTGCTGCAGCAGGCGCACCCCATAGATCGCCCCGGTGGCGCCGGTGATGGCGACGATCAGCCGGCGCGGGGCGGGCTCGCTCATTCCGGTTTCAGCAAGGCCTGCAGTTCGCCCGACTCGTACATCTCGTTCATGATGTCGGAGCCGCCGATGAACTCGCCGCGCACGTACAGCTGCGGAATGGTCGGCCAATTCGAATAGTCCTTGATGCCCTGGCGCACTTCTGCGTCGTCCAGCACGTTCACGGTGGCGATGTTCTCGACGCCGCAGGCTTTCAGGATCTGGATGGCGCGGCCGGAAAAACCGCACTGCGGGAACTGGGCCGTGCCTTTCATGAACAGCACCACCGGGGTGTTGGTCACGGTCTCGCGGATCCAGGTTTGAACTTCGGAATTCATGTCTTGCCTCGGGCTGTGAATAATCGGATACCCGGCATTTTAAAGGAATTCCGGCCCCGGGGCTTGACAGCCGGGCCGTTGTTGCTATTATGTCGCTTATCGATATATCGGTAGTCGATATATCGAGTAACGATATGGAGCCGGAATGGAAATTGGCAAGTTCCTGCCGCTCTCGGAGGCGACCTATTACGTGCTGCTGGCGCTGGACCGGCCCTTGCATGGTTATGCGGTCATGCAACAGGTCGACGCCATGAGCGGCGGCGCCGTGACGATCGGGCCCGGCACCTTGTACGGGGCGTTCGCCAACCTGGAGAAGCAGAAGCTGATCGAGAAGGTCGGCGAAGAGGACCGCCGCAAGATCTACGCGCTGACCGGCCTGGGCCGGGCCGTGCTGGTCGAGCAGGTGCGGCGGATCGAACTGATGGCGCGCAGCGGGCGCGCCTACTTGAAACAACAAGCGGGAGAGGCAGCGTGAGCGACGAACTGGTACGGCGTTGGAAGTTGCACTGGGTCTGGGAAGACGACAAGGAAGAACGGTGGCTGGAGGCGCAGGCGCGCCAGGGCCTGCATCTGGTCCATGCCACTCCCTTGTGTTTCTACACGTTCCGCCGTGGCGCGGCGCAGGAGATGGCGTATCGCCTCGACTACAACCGCCAGGCGCGCCGCGATCCGAGTTATCGGCGCCTGTTCGAGGACGCCGGCTGGGAGCACGCCGAGTCCTGCATGGGGTGGGAATATTGGCGCAAGCCGGTGCAGGCGGGCGCGCAGGCCGAGATATTTTCGGACAACGCGTCGAAGCTCGAGAAATACAAGCGGGTGCTCGGCCTGGTCGTGCTGGTCAACGTGCCCAATCTCGTCAATCTGTCGGTGCTCCCGGCAACCTGGCACACGCCCACCAGTGAATCGTTCACGGGAGGCTTCGCCTACGGCCTCATGACCGGGCTGGCCCTGCTGTCGCTGTACGGCGCGAGCCGCATCCTGCTGCGCATGCGCCAGCTGCGCAGCGGCATGCCGGCTTAAAGCGCCTTGCCCAGGCAGACCGACTGGGGCTTGGCCGCGTAGGCGCCGTAGGGCGGCACTTCGCGGTAGCCGTGGCGTGCGTAGAAGGCGAGCGCGCGTGCGTTGACGCGGCGGGTCGACAGCGCGGCGGCGCCGTAGCCGACGCTGCGCGCGTAGCTTTCCAGCGCGGCCAGCACGAGATGGCCGGCGCCGCTGCCGGGGCGGGCATACATGCGCTTGATCTCCGCGCTGCCTGCATCCAGCGGACGCACCGCGCCGCAGCCGACGGGGACATTGTTCGCGTCGTAGGCGACCAGGAACTGCGCGCGCGGGCCGCGTACGTCGTCCGGATCGAACGAGCTGCGGCCGCTGTCGCCGGTCAGCGCCTGCAGGACGGCGGACAGCTCGGCCAGCAGCAGGCGTGCCGACGGGCTGTCCGGGTCTTCGGCGGCGATGCGCACGCTTAGCCTTTCAGCTTGGCGAAGGCCGCCGCCATCGAGCCTTGCGGCTGCTGGCGCTGGTCGCGGTCCTGGCGCTGCTGGTGCTGCGCGAGGCGATTGCGGTCGCTGCGGTCACCACGCTGCTCGGTGCGCGCGCCCGGCGCCGGAGCGCTGTCGGTCAGGCGCATGGTGAGCGCGATGCGCTTGCGCTTCTCGTCCACCTCCAGCACCTTCACCTTCACCACCTGGCCCGCCTTCACCACCGTGTGCGGGTCCTTGACGAAATTGTTCGACAGGGCCGAGATGTGCACCAGGCCGTCCTGGTGCACGCCGATGTCCACGAAGGCGCCGAAGGCGGCCACGTTGGTCACCACGCCTTCCAGGATCATGTCCGGGCGCAGGTCGCGGATCTCCTCCACGCCGTCCTTGAAGGTCGCGGTCTTGAACTCGGGGCGCGGATCGCGGCCCGGCTTCTCCAGCTCCTTCAGGATGTCGGTGATGGTGGGCACGCCGAACTTCTCGTCCACGTACTTGGCCGGGTTGATCGCCTTGAGCGCCTTGGCGTCGCCGATCAGGTTCTTCACGTCGCGCTGGATGTCGGCCAGGATCTTCTGCACCAGCGGATAGGATTCCGGGTGCACCGCCGACGCATCGAGCGGATCGGCGCCGTTCATGATGCGCAGGAAGCCGGCGGCCAGCTCGAAGGTCTTGTCGCCCAGGCGCGGCACCGACTTGAGCGCGGCGCGCGAACCGAAGGCGCCGTGCGCGTCGCGGTAGCTGACGATGGACTGCGCCACGCTCGCCGACAGGCCCGACACGCGCGCCAGCAGCGGCGCGGAGGCGGTGTTCACGTCCACGCCGACCGCGTTCACGCAGTCCTCCACCACCGCGTCGAGCGAGCGCGCGAGCTGGGTCTGCGACACGTCGTGCTGGTACTGGCCGACGCCGATCGACTTCGGATCGATCTTCACCAGCTCCGCCAGCGGGTCCTGCAGGCGGCGCGCGATCGACACGGCCCCGCGCAGCGACACGTCCAGTTCCGGCAGCTCCTTCGACGCGTATTCGGAGGCCGAGTACACCGAGGCGCCCGCTTCCGAGACGACGATCTTGGTCAGCTTCAGTTCCGGGTGCAGCTTGATCAGGTCCTGGGCCAGCTTGTCGGTCTCGCGCGAGGCGGTGCCGTTGCCGATCGAGACCAGGGACACGTCGTGCCTGGCCGCCAGCTGGCCGAGGGTGTGCAGCGCACCGTGCCAGTCGTTGCGCGGCTGGTGCGGATAGATCGTGGCGGTATCGACCACCTTGCCGGTCGCGTCCACCACGGCCACCTTGACGCCGGTGCGCAGGCCCGGATCCAGGCCCATGGTGGCGCGCGGGCCGGCCGGGGCGGCCAGCAGCAGGTCCTTGAGGTTGCGCGCGAAGACCTGGATGGCTTCCGCTTCCGCCTTCTCGCGCAGCGCGCCCATGAGTTCCGTTTCCAGGTGCATGAAGCTCTTCACGCGCCAGGTCCAGCGCACCGTGTCGGCCAGCCACTTGTCGGCCGGGCGGCCCTGCTGCTTGACGCCGAAGCGCGCGGCGATGCGGCTCTCGCAGGGATTGTGCGGCGCGTCCCATTTCGGCTTCTCGGCCTCGGTGTCCAGGCGCAGCACCACGTCCAGCATGCCTTCGCGGCGGCCGCGCAGCAGCGCCAGGGCGCGGTGCGAGGGCACGTTCGCAAGCGGTTCGGAATAATCGAAGTAGTCGGCGAACTTCTCGCCTTCCTCCTCCTTGCCCGCGACGACCTTGGATTCGACCACGCCGTGGTCCTGCACGTATTCGCGCAGGGACTGCAGCAGCTGCGCGTCTTCGGCGAAGCGCTCCATCAGGATCTGGCGCGCGCCGTCCAGCGCGGCCTTGGCGTCGGCCACGCCGGGGTTGGCGCCGTCCGGCGTGGTAAAGGCGTCGCGCAGATACTTGGCCGCCTCGGTGTCGGGATCGAGCGACGGATCGGCCAGCAGGCTCTCGGCCAGCGGCGCCAGGCCCGCTTCGATCGCGATCTGGGCCTTGGTGCGGCGCTTCTGCTTGTAAGGCAGATAAAGGTCTTCGAGCCTGGTCTTGTCCTCCGCGTGTGCGATCGCCTCAAGAAGTTCGGGCGTCATCTTGTTTTGTTCCGTGATTGAAGCGATGATGGCAGATCGGCGCTCTTCGAGCTCGCGTAAATAACGTAGACGCTCCTCCAACAAACGGAGCTGGATGTCGTCCAGGCCACCGGTCGCTTCCTTCCGGTAGCGGGCGATGAACGGGACGGTGGCGCCTTCGTCCAGGAGGGCGATGGCGGCGGCCACCTGGGCCGGTTTGGCGGACAGTTCGAGGGCGAGGCGTTGTTCGATCGGAGGCAGCATGGAGGGACTTCGTGAAGGTCAAGAGCGGAATAATAACCAAACCACGGATGCACGCCAGTCTTGACATGCTCCGTGGGCTATGTAATGTGTGTGGGTTTGCACCTACAGATTATTGAGTGCGCTTGCGCACAATGCGCTTGTAACTGATGTCGGATAATATCGGCGTTTGCCGTACCTGAAGACTGTTTGAATCATCAATGCCATCGATGGATGTTATGCGCGACGACGCCAACGAAACCCCTACCGCTCCCGCCCCCGCGCCGGCCGCGCCGCGCACGTCGGGCACGGCCCTGCCGCCCCCGGTGGCGAGCTGGCTGCAGCGGGTGGAAGCGGCCGCCCACCCTCAGCCCAAGCTGACGGCGGAGCCGAAGGATCCAAAGGCGGGCCAGTACAAATTTGTCTACGTGCTCGCGCCCACCAGCGGCGGGCGCCATGTCGCCCTGTGCCTGTGCAAGGCGCGCCTGCGTCCGAACGGCGACGTGGCCGCGGCCAGCCCCGTCAACGAGGTGTTCTCGCTGCTGTCGGCGCCGCCCGCCTACCTGGAAGGCGACGACGAGGACCTGGTGCGCTTCTTCATCGCCATGCGCAGCGGCGCCTCGCAGGCGTCGAGCGCCACCGAACCGCGCGGCAAGGTCGGCGCCATCCTGCTCAAGATGCTGCTCGAGCAGGAGAAGCTCCTGTGGGCGAACTCCTGGCAGGACATGGCCAACGGCCTCGTGTACCCGCTGCAGGCGGGTCCGGTGCGGCGCGCGAACCTCGTGTGGCGCGAAGAAGGCCGGGTCGCGAAGCTGGGCTGGCAGGTGGAAGCGCCGAACGGCGCCAAGCATCCCGGCGCGGACCAGGTGGACTACATGCTGCCGACCGATCCGCCGTGGTACATCGACAACCTCTCGTGCGGCGCGCTCGAACTCAATCGCGGCGGCATCGAGATTTCGCTGGCCGACCTGCAGGCGCTGGTGGCCCAGGCCCCGATCCTGACCGGGAACGAGAAGAAGCGCGTGTCGCAGCTGCTGCTGGCGCACGGCCTGTCGCAGCTCATGCCGCTGCCGCAGCCGCTGACGCAGAAGGTGCGTACCGACGTCAAGCCGGTGCCGCATCTGCTGCTCGATAGCGTGTCCCTGGCCGACGGCGCCCTCACCCGCTGGCACGACTATGCGGTGCTGTCCTACGATTACGACGGCGAGCGCATCTCGTTCGACCCGGGCCAGCGCGTGGTGCGCCAGATCGGCGAACTGACCGAGATCATCGAGCGTGACGAGCAGGCCGAAGCCGAGGCCCTGGCCGCGCTCAAGGAGACGGGCTTCCGCAAGCCGGGCACGCCGCCCCTGAACGCGCTGACCGGCGCGTTCCAGCTCGATAGCCAGGCGCACTGGCTGCGCTTCGTGGACGGCGACCTGCAGGCGCTGGCGGAGCGCGGCTGGAAGGTGCAGAAGTCGCCCAAGTACCGCTACGACGTGGTGGCGGTGGAGGACTGGTATGCGCAGATCGACGAGCCGCCCGAGGCGGGCCACGCCTGGTTCGAGCTGGAACTGGGCATCGTCGTCAACGGCGAGCGCGTGCCGCTGCTGCCGGTGCTGGTGCAGATGATCCGCAGCGCGCCGTCGGACTTCGATCCGGACGTGCTGGCCGCGCACGCCGACGTCGACCAGATGCTGGCGTCCCTGCCGGGCGGGATGCGCGTCGCGCTGCCCTGGGGCCGCGTCAAGCCGATCCTGAACACGCTGGGCGAGCTGTATTTCAACGACAAGATCAAGCAGAAGGTGCGCCTGTCCACTCTGGACGCGGCGCGCCTGGAGGAGCTGGCGCGCGGCGTCGAGCTGCGCTGGTTCGGCGGCGAGCAGCTGCGCGAAACGGGCCGCAAGCTGTCCCAGTTCGGCTCCGTGCAGAAGGTGCCGGCGCCGGCCGGCCTGCAGGCCACGCTGCGCGACTACCAGGCCGACGGCCTGGCCTGGATGCAGTTCCTGCGCGAGTACGACCTGGCCGGCATCCTGGCCGACGACATGGGTCTCGGCAAGACCGTGCAGACCCTGGCCCACATCCTGATCGAGAAGGAGGCCGGGCGCCTGACGCATCCGGCCCTGGTCATCGCGCCCACCAGCCTGATGACGAACTGGCACGACGAGGCGGCGCGCTTCGCGCCCGGCCTGCGCGTGCTGGTCCTGCAGGGCAAGGAGCGCATGGACTTGTTCGACAAGATCCAGGACGCGGACCTGGTGCTGACCACCTACGCGCTGCTGCCGCGCGACGAGGAGAAGCTGCGCGAGCACGAGTACCACCTCGTCATCCTGGACGAATCGCACTACATCAAGAACACGCGCTCCAAGGCCGCGCAGAGCGCCGGCATGCTGAACGCCCGCCATCGCCTGTGCCTGTCCGGCACGCCGCTGGAGAACCACCTGGGCGAGCTGTGGTCGCAGTTCCACTTCCTGCTGCCGGGCCTGCTGGGCGACGAGAA
>DASRUW010000283.1:0-7499 GCA_035655255.1 Telluria sp.
CACGCAAGCAATGAAGATCAGGCCCGTCACCATGGTCACGGACTCACCCAGGGTATTGAACCATTCAACCTGGGTGCGGTTGTAGAGGGCCGTACCGACATCGCCCAGCTTGTTCTCCAGCGCAATGATCAGCATGGCGCCGATGATGGGACCGACCAGGGTCCCCATCCCGCCCACCAGCGTCATCAGGATCACCGAGCCGGACATCGTCCACAGCACGTCAGTCAGAGTCTCGAAACCCAGCACCACGGTCTTGGTCGAACCGGCCAGCCCCGCCAGCGCGGCCGACAGGACGAAGGCCAGCAGCTTGTAGCGGTTCACGTCGTAGCCGAGCGAAATGGCGCGCGGCTCGTTCTCCTTGATCGCCTTGAGCACCTGGCCGAAGGGCGAATGGACGATCCGCACGATCAGCGCAAAGCCCGCCACGGCGATCGCCAGCACCACGTAGTACAGCGTCAGGTCGTTCTCGAGGTTGAGCAGACCGAACAGCTTCCCGCGCGGCACGCCCTGCAAACCGTCCTCGCCCCCGGTGTACGGCAGGCGCAGGCACAGGAAGTAGACCATCTGCGCCAGCGCCAGCGTAATCATCGAAAAGTAGATGCCCTGGCGGCGGATGGCCAGGCCACCGATCACCGCGCCCAGCACGGCGCTGGCCGCGACCCCGCCCAGGATGCCCAGCTCCGGCGTCAGCCCGACGTTGCGCAGCAAATGCCCGGCGACGTAGCCCGCCGTGCCGAAGAAGGCCGCGTGCCCGAACGACAGCAGCCCGGTAAAGCCGATCAGCAGGTTGAAGGCGCAGGCAAACAGGGCAAAGCAGAGCAGCTTCATCAGGAACACGGGGTAGCCGACAAAGGGCGCTGCCAAGGCGAGCGCCAAGGTGATGGAATAAGCGAATTTCTTGTTCATGTGCCCTCCCCGTTCATTTCTCTTTGCCGAACAGGCCGGCAGGGCGCAGCAACAGCACGATCACCATCACCACGAACACCACGGTCGACGAGCCTTCCGGGTAGTAGACCCTGGTCAGGCCTTCGATCACGCCCAGCCCGAGGCCGGTGACGATCGAGCCCATGATCGAACCCATGCCGCCGATGACCACCACCGCGAACACGGTGATGATGAGGCTCGATCCCATCAGCGGCGACGGCGGCGTGATCGGCGCGGCCAGCACCCCGGCCAGACCGGCCAGGCCCACGCCGAAGCCGTAGGTCAGGGTCACCATCAGCGGCACGTTCACGCCGAACGCTTCCACCAGTTTCGGGTTCTCCGTTCCGGCGCGCAGGTAGGAGCCGAGCTTGGTCTTTTCGATGACGTACCAGGTCGCCAGGCACACCGTGAGCGAGGCCGCCACCACGAAAGCGCGGTACTTGGGCAGGAACATGAAGCCCAGGTCCATGCCGCCGGCCAGGGCGTCGGGCACCGAGTACTGCTGGCCGGAGACGCCGAAGAAGGAGCGGAAGACGCCCTCGATGAGCAGGGTGATGCCGAAGGTGAGCAGCAGTCCATACAGGTGATCCAGCTTGTACAGCCAGCGCAGCATGGTCTTCTCGATCACGATGCCGAGCACGCCCACCAGTAGCGGCGCCAGGGCCAGCATGGTCCAGTAATCGAGCTCGTAGTAGGTCAGTCCCATCCACGCCAGGAAAGCGCCCAGCATGTACAGGGCGCCGTGCGCGAAGTTGATCACGTTGAGCAGGCCGAAGATCACCGCCAGCCCGAGCGAGAGCATGGCATAGAACGAACCGTTGACCAGGCCCAGGGTCAGCTGGCTCAGCATGGCCGGAAGGGGAACGCCAAAAATTTCCATGGGGTGGATCGAGAGGCAAACATTAAAACCGGAGCCGTCATCCCCGCGCATGCGGGGACCCCTGGTGCGAAGCGAACCTACGGCGTTTTACCAGAGGCCCCCGCTTGCGCGGGGGTGACCCTTATGCGCGCGCCGGATCATCCGCGCGCACCCTTGCGCGCCCTACTTCCAGGCCGCGCACTTGGTCTCCGCCTTGGTGGCGAAGGCCTGTGCACCCGGGATCGTCTGCACGACCTTGTAGTAGTCCCACGGATACTTGGATTCGGACGGCTTCTTCACTTCCATCAGGTACATGTCATGCACCATGCGGCCGTCCGGACGGATCTCGCCGCCCTTGGCGAACATGTCGTTGATCTTGGTCTTCTTCATGTGGGCCATGACCTTGTCCGAATCGTCCGTGCCCAGCGTCTTGACCGCGTTCAGGTAGTTCATGGTGGCCGAATAGTCGGCCGCCTGCAGCATCGACGGCTCCTTCTTCATCTTCGAGAAGTACCGCTTGGACCAGGCGCGGGTATCGTTGTTCATGTCCCAGTACCAGCCGTCGGTCAGGTACATGCCCTGGGTCAGGTTCAGGCCCAGCGAGTGCACGTCGTTGATGAACATGAGCAGGCCGGCCAGCTTGGCCGTCTTGGTGATGCCGAATTCGTTGGCCGCCTTGATGGTGTTGACCGTATCCAGGCCCGCATTGGCCAGGCCGATGATCTGCGCCTTGGACGACTGCGCCTGCAGCAGGAAGGACGAGAAGTCCGATGCCGACAGCGGGTGCTTCACGCTGCCCAGCACCTGGCCGCCCTTGGCCTTGACCACTTCGGTGGTGTCCTTCTCGAGCGACTGGCCGAAGGCATAGTCCGCGGTCAGGAAGAACCAGGTCTTGCCGCCGTGCGCCACGATCGCGCCGCCGGTGCCGCGCGCCAGCGCGATGGTGTCGTAGGCGTAGTGGATGGTGTAGGGCGTGCAGGCCTCGTTGGTCAGCTGGGCGGAGCCCGCGCCGATCGAGATGAACATCTTCTTCTTCTCCGCCGCCACCTTGGCCATGGCCAGGTTGGTGCCGGAGTTGGTGCCGCCGATCAGCATGTCCACGCCCTGCTGGTCGAACCATTCGCGCGCCTTGGAGGCGGCGATGTCGGCCTTGTTCTGGTGGTCGGCATAGACGAACTCGATCTTCTTGCCCTTGACGTTGCCGCCCATGTCGGCGATGGCCATCTTGATCGCCTCGACCCCGCCCTGCCCGTCGATATCGGCATACACGCCGGACATGTCGGTGATGAAGCCGATCTTGATCGTGTCGCCCGACACCTGGGCAGCCGCCGGGAACGACAGGCCAAGCGCGCACAGGGCGCTTGCAGCGATAGCAATAGCATTCCGTTTCATGTTGTCTCCGTTAGAGATTGAAAGTGCTTAAACGCCAAGCAGTTCGGTAAGCACAGGCATCTTGGCGCTGAGTTCGGACGAAGCAAAGGTCTCCACGATCTGCCCGTGCTCCATCACGTAAAACCGGTCCGCCAGTGGCGCGGCGAAGCGGAAATTCTGTTCGACCATCACGATGGTGTAACCCTTGGCCTTGAGCGTGGTGATCATGCGGGCCAGGCCCTGCACGATGACCGGGGCCAGACCTTCCGAAATCTCGTCCAGCAGCAGCAGGCGCGCGCCGGTGCGCAGGATGCGGGCGACGGCCAGCATCTGCTGCTCGCCGCCGGACAGGCGCGTGCCCTGGCTGTTGCGGCGCTCCAGCAGGTTGGGGAACATTTCGTAGATCTCGGCCACGCTCATGCCCTTGTCCTTGCTGGACAGGGAGGGCGGCAGCAACAAGTTCTCCTCGGTGGACAGGGAGGCGAAGATGCCGCGCTCCTCCGGGCAGTAGCCCACGCCAAGGTGGGCGATCTTGTGGGTCGGCAGCCCGATCGCCTCGGTGCCGTTGATCTTGATGGAACCCGTGCACTTGCCGGTCAGGCCCATGATCGCGCGCAGGGTGGTGGTGCGCCCGGCGCCATTGCGGCCGAGCAGGGTGACCACTTCGCCCTCGTGCACCGACAGGTTCACGTCATGCAGGATGTGCGATTCGCCGTACCAGGCTTGGAGATTGGCTAGTTCCAGCACGGCCGCCATCAATGCGCTCCTTCGAGTTCGGTGGTGGTGCTGCCCATGTAGGCTTCCACCACGTCCGGGTTGGTCGACACTTCCGCGTAACTGCCCTCGGCCAGTACCGCGCCGCGCTGCAGGACGGTGATGCGGTCGCAGATGCCGGACACGACGTTCATGTTGTGCTCGACCATCAGGATGGTGCGGCCGGCCGATACTTTCTTGATCAGCTCCGTCACGCGGTGCACGTCCTCGTGGCCCATGCCCTGGGTCGGCTCGTCGAGCAGCATCAGTTCCGGTTCCATGGCGAGGGTGGTGGCGATCTCCAGGGCGCGCTTGCGGCCGTAGGGCATGTCCACGGTGATGGTGTCGGCAAACGCGGCCAGGTCGACCTCGGCGAGCAACTGCATGGCGCGGTCGTTCAAGGCCGAGAGTGAACGCTCACTCTGCCAGAAACGGAAGCTGGTGCCCACGCCGCGCTGCAAACCGATGCGGACGTTTTCCAACACGCTCAGGTGCGGAAAGACGGCGGAAATCTGGAACGAGCGGATCACGCCCATGCGCGCGATCTGGGCCGGCTTGGCCTGGGTAATGTCTTTACCGTTAAAGAGAATCTGGCCCGACGTGGGCACCAGGAATTTGGTCAGCAGGTTGAAACAAGTGGTTTTGCCCGCGCCATTGGGGCCGATCAGGGCATGAATATGGCCACGTTGAACCTTGAGGTTGACCTCGTTGACTGCGGTGAAGCCTTTGAATTCCTTAGTCAAATTCCTCGTTTCAAGGATGACGTCGGTCATTGTCTCTCCAATAATCAGCCCAATGCTCTTCAGATAATACACATAAAAAACCGACCCTCACAATACGGTATAACTACCATCACCAATGATGATTTCTGCGGCTTTTTCGGCAATCATCAGGGTGGGCGAGTTCGTATTACCCGAGGTGATGGTCGGCATGACCGAGGCATCCACCACCCGCAGCCCCTGCACGCCGCGCACCCGCAGCTGGCTGTCCACCACGGCCAGGGGATCGTCATCCCGACCCATCTTGCAGGTGCCGACCGGGTGGAAAATCGTGGTGCCGATCTGTCCGGCAGCGTCCGCCAATTCCTCGTCAGTCGAACAATGCAGCCCCGGCATGAATTCCTCCGGCTGATATTTTTTCAGCGCCGGAGCGGAAACGATGCGGCGCGTGAGCTTCAGTGCGTCGGCCGCGACTTTTCTGTCCTCGGCCGTGCTCAGGTAATTCATGGTGATTTTGGGTGCGGCATAGGTATCGGCGCTGCGGATTTGGACATGTCCGCGCGAAGTCGGGCGCAAATTGCAGACGCTGGCGGTAAATGCCGGGAAGGGGTGCAGCGGGTCGCCGAACCGGTCGAGGGATAGCGGCTGTACGTGGTATTCCAGATTCGGCCGCGCCCGGCCCGGATCGGAACGGACGAACGCACCCAGTTGAGACGGCGCCATCGACATCGGCCCGCTCTGGAACAAGGCATATTCGAGACCGATTTTCATGCGGCCGAGCCAGTTGGCGGCCATGGTGTTCAAGGTGCGCGCGCCGGCAACCTTGAAAATCATCCGCAATTGCAGGTGGTCCTGCAGGTTTGCCCCTACGCCTGGCAGATCGATCTGTGGCGCGATGCCGGCGGCATGCAAGGCAGCGGCCGGTCCGATGCCGGACAGCTGGAGAATCTGGGGCGAGCCGATCGCGCCGGCCGTGAGCACGGTTTCGCGCACCGCATTGGCAGTCCAGGTGGAGCCGCCACCGGTGAACACGACGCCGCGGCAGACATTGCCTTCGATAATCAAGCGCTCGACGTGGCATCCGGTCATGATGGTCAGGTTCTCGCGCCGCGACGCGGGACGCAGGAAGGCCTTGGCCGTACTCAGGCGGATACCGCGCCGCTGGTTCACCTCGAAATACGAACAACCGGTGTTGTCGCCGGTGTTGAAGTCTTCGATCTTGGGGATGCCCGTCTCGGCCGCTGCCTCGCGGAAGGCGTCGAGGATCTCCCAGGACAGGCGCTGCTTTTCCACCCGCCACTCGCCACCCGCACCATGGGCGTCGGTAGCGCCGCCGTGGTAATCCTCGCTCTTTTTGAACAACGGCAGGACGCTATCCCACTTCCAGCTCGGGTCGCCGGTCAGCTCGGCCCAGCCGTCATAATCCTCGCGCTGGCCGCGCATGTAGATCATGCCGTTGATCGAGGAGGATCCGCCCAGCACCTTCCCGCGCGGATAGCCGAGCGCGCGGCCACCCAGACCGGGATCGGCTTCGGTCTTGAACAGCCAGTCCGTGCGCGGATTGCCGATACAGTGCAGGTAGCCGACAGGAATATGGATCCAGAAGTAGTCGTCCTTGCCGCCCGCTTCGATCAACAGGACGGAAACGCGCTTGTTGCGGGAGAGCCGATTGGCCAGCACACAGCCAGCCGTGCCGCCACCAACGATGATGTAGTCGAACTGTCCTGCCTGTTCCAATCAGCCCTCCGCCATTTCCGCCACCAGGGTTTGCACGAGCTGCGCCGCCGGCATGCCACGCGCCCGCGCCACCCCGGTCCCGGCCCAGAGCGACATCAGCTCGGGATTGGCCTGTGCCGCGGCGGCGGAACGTATGCTGCCAGTCAATGCATTCTGAACAGGATACGCTGGAACCTCTTTTTGCACAGCTTCCATTTCTCGCATGAACGTATTTTCGATACCCCTGGCGTAGCGGCCAGTCAGTCCGCGCGTCAGGCGCGTCGGCTGGCCCTGGGCGGTCAACAGCATTTGCTTGTAGAGAGGATCGATGCCCGACTCGTCGCAGACCAGGAAGGCCGTACCCATCTGGACGGCCGCCGCGCCCAGCCGCAAGGCGTCGCGGATATCATGCCCATCCATGATGCCGCCGGCCGCAATGACAGGAATATGGACCGCCTTCACCGTCTCCGCCCACAAGTCGCGGGCCGGCACCTGGGCCTCCTCCTGCGGACCAAGGAAGGTGCCACGGTGGCCGCCCGCCTCCACGCCCGAAGCCACGACCGCATCGGCGCCCACGCGTTCCCAAGCCAAGGCTTCCGCGGCCGTGGTCGCGGTTCCGATCACCGGGATGCCGGCCGCATGCAGACGCTCGACCTGATCTTGGCGGAGGATATCGAACGTGAAGCTGGCCGCCGCCGGCTTCAGCTCCAGCAGGGCCTCGAACTGGGCCGCAAAGTCCTGGCACCATTGCTTGGGAACAGGAACCTCCTCCCAGCCCAACCGGCGCACCAGGGGCCGCAACAGTTCGCGGCCGCGTTCCACATCCTCGGGCCGCGGGGCCGGCACGTCCTGCACGAACAGATTGACCAGGAAGGGCTTGCTGGTCTGTGCCCGGATCTCCCGTACCTGATCAACCAATACGGAAGGCGCCAAAGCCGAACCGGCCAGCGAACCGAGGGCGCCCGCATTGGAAACCGCCGCTACCAGCTCCGGTGTGCAGGCGCCGCCGGCCATCGGCCCCTGGATGATGGGGTAGGTCATGAGCGTTCGCAGGTCCATATGTCCTCCAACAGCGGAATTGTGGATAACCCGCTTAATATCCACAGGAATGATTTGTGAACAACCGGGGCTGTTACCCACAAGCCGATTTTTGTCCC
>DASRUW010000284.1:0-16130 GCA_035655255.1 Telluria sp.
GGGTGGCATTGGCGCGGAAGGCGCGCGCCACGAAGTCGCGGGTGATGTCGAAGATCTGTTCGGTCTGCAGCGTGCCGGACAGTTCGCGTGCGAACTCGTACAGGGCGCGCCAGCGCGTTTCGCGGTTGGCGGCCACGCGCGCCTGGAAGCGCACGCCGGCGCCCAGGTGGCCCGAAATCAGGCCCACCAGCAGCATCACGCCGAAGGTGACGAGATACTGCAGGTCCGAGACGGCGAACGTGAACTGCGGCGGCACGAAGAAGTAGTCGAAGGTCAGCACGCTGATGATGGTCGCCGCCACCGAGGGGCCGTGCCCGAGCCGGATCGCCACCACGAACACCGTCAGCAGGAACAGCATGGCGATGTTGGTCAGGTCCAGGTGCGGATAGACGGCCCAGCACAGCAGGCCCGTAGCCAGGCTGGCGGCGCTGCCCAGCGCATACGCGTCCCAGCGGACCGGGCGCGCCTCGTCGTCCAGCGGACTGGGGCCGCGGGTCTCGGACGGGGCGCTGGCGGGAATGCCGATTTCCACCGTGTCGACGTCCGGCGCGTAGCGGGCGATGCCCTTGCTGTGCGGGCGGCGCCATGGCCAGGTGGGGTGGGGCCGGCCCAGAACCAGCTTGGACAGGTTGTGGCCGCGGGCGTAGTCGGCCAGCTCACGCGCGATGTCCGGGCCGGACAGCACGGCCGTCTCCGCGCCCAGTTCGCCGGCCAGCTTCAGGGTCTTCAGGATGCGCTCGCGCTGGCTGGCGGGCAGCCGTTGCAGGGCCGGAGTCTCGACGTAGACCGCGTGCCAGCGCGCGCCCAGCTGGCTGGCCAGGCGCGCGGTGCTGCGCACGATGTGTTCGCCTCCGTCGCGCGGGCCCACGCAGGCCAGCAGCGACACGCCGGTCTTCCAGATGGTGTCGATCGACTGTTCCACGCGGTAGGCGCGCACGTCACCTTCCACGCGGTCGGCGGTGCGGCGCAGGGCCAGCTCGCGCAGGGCGATCAGGTTCCCTTTGCGGAAGAAGTTCTTGGCGGCCCGCTCCGCCTGATGGACCTGGTACACGCGGCCCGCCTTCAGGCGCGCCAGCAGTTCGTCGGCCGGGATGTCGACCAGCACCACTTCATCGGCCATGTCGAACACCGTGTCCGGCACGGTCTCGCCGACGCGCACGCCGGTGATGCCGCCGACCACGTCGTTCAGGCTCTCGAGGTGCTGCACGTTCACCGTCGTGAAGACGTCGATCCCGGCTTCGAGCAGCTCCTCCACGTCCTGCCAGCGCTTCGGGTGGCGCGATCCGGGCGCGTTCGAGTGCGCCAGCTCGTCCACCAGGATCAGGGACACGCCGGCGGCCAGCGCGCCGTCGATGTCGAATTCGCCGATGGTCTTGCCGCGGTACGCCACCTGCTTGAGCGGCAGCACGGGCAGTCCCTCGAGCAGGGCCGCCGTCTCGTCGCGGCCGTGGGTTTCCACCACGCCGACCAGCAGGGGTGTGCCAGCCGCCAGCAGCTTGCGGGCGGCGGAGAGCATCGCGTAGGTCTTGCCTACCCCCGCCGACGCGCCGAAGTACAGGCGCATCTTGCCGCGGTGGGCCTTGCGCTCCTGCTGCTGCACCTGGGCGAGCAAGGCGTCGGGGTCGGGGCGTTGCAGTTCGGGCATCGGTTCGGGCCTTTCGCTGAGCTTATTTCGCCGGGGCGATCTGGTCCAGCTCCAGGTTCAGGGCCAGCACGTTGACGCGCGGCTCGCCGAGAAAGCCCAGGGCCGGCTTCACGGCGGCCTTGTCCACCAGGGCCGCGATGGTGGCCTCTGGCACGCCGCGCGCGCGCGCCACGCGCGCCAGCTGGTAGCGGATGCCGGCCACCGACAGCTCCGGATCCAGGCCGCTGCCCGAGGCGGTCACCAGGTCGACCGGGATCGCCGCCTGGTTGCCGGGATCGGCGGCCTTGAGCGCGTCGACGCGGCCCTTGACGGCGTCCGCGTAGGCCGGATTGGTGGGGCCCTGGTTGGAGCCTGACGAGCCGGCTGCGTTGTTCGGCATCGGGCCGGTGGCCGACGAGCGGCCCCAGAAGTACTTGGGCGAGGTGAAGGACTGGCCGATCAGGCCCGAGCCGCGCAGGGTCGTGCCCTGATAGACCAGGCTGCCCGCGGCCTGGGACGGGAACACGGCCTGGCCCACGACCGTGACGGCCAGCGGATACAGTCCGCAGCAGATCACGGTCAGCAGGGCGAACACGGAGACGGCGGGACGGATTTGAGACAGCATGATGTTCTCCAGCTTAAACGAGATTCAGCGCGGCGAGGACCAGGTCGATCGCCTTGATGCCGATGAAGGGCAGGACCAGGCCGCCCAGGCCATACACCCACACGTTCCGGCGCAGCAGCGCGGCGGCGCCGATGGCCCGGTATTTGACCCCCTTCAGGGCCAGCGGGATCAGGAACACGATGATCAGGGCGTTGAAGATCACGGCGGACATGATGGCGGAGTTGGGACTGGCCAGGTGCATGACGTCCAGGGCCTTGAGCTGCGGGTAGGTCGCCACGAAGGCCGCCGGGATGATGGCGAAGTACTTGGCGATGTCGTTGGCGATCGAGAAGGTGGTCAGCGAGCCGCGCGTCATCAGCATCTGCTTGCCGATTTCGACGATTTCCAGCAGTTTGGTCGGGTTGGAATCGAGGTCGACCATGTTGCCCGCCTCCTTGGCGGCCTGGGTGCCCGAGTTCATGGCCACGGCCACGTCGGCCTGGGCCAGCGCGGGGGCGTCGTTGGTGCCGTCGCCGGTCATGGCGACCAGGCGGCCGTCGGCCTGATACTGGCGGATCAGCTTGAGCTTGTCCTCGGGCGTCGCCTCGGCCAGGAAGTCGTCCACGCCGGCTTCCGCCGCGATGGCGGCGGCCGTCAGCTTGTTGTCGCCGGTGATCATCACGGTCTTGATGCCCATGCGGCGCAGCTCCGCGAAGCGTTCCTTGATGCCGCCCTTGACGATGTCCTTGAGCTCGACCACGCCCATCACGCGGCCGGCGTCGACCACCACCAGCGGCGTGCTGCCGCGGCGGGCCACGTCGTCCACCGCGCGCGCCACCTCGGGCGGGAAGCTCTTGCCCGCATCTTCGACAAGCTTCCTCATCGCGTCGGCCGAGCCCTTTCGGATCGCGCGCTCGCCCAGGTCCACGCCGCTCATGCGCGTTTGCGCCGAGAAGTGCAGGAAGTGCGCGTGCATCGACTCGAGCTCGCGGCCGCGCAGGTTGAAGCGCTGCTTGGCCAGGACCACGATGCTGCGCCCCTCCGGCGTTTCGTCGGCCAGCGAGGCCAGTTGGGCCGCATCGGCCAGTTCCTGCTCCGTCACGCCAGGGGCGGGCACGAAGGCCGCGGCCTGGCGGTTGCCCAGGGTGATGGTGCCGGTCTTGTCGAGCAGCAGGACGTCCACGTCGCCGGCCGCCTCGACGGCGCGGCCGGAGGTGGCGATCACGTTGGCCTGCATCATGCGGCTCATGCCGGCCACCCCGATGGCCGACAGCAGCCCGCCGATGGTGGTCGGAATCAGGCACACGAGCAGGGCGATCAGCACCGTTATCGTCACCGGCGCCGCGCCGGCGATGCCGGCCGCCCTGGCCGCGCCCACGGAGTACACGGAGAACGGCAGCAACGTGACGCACACCACCAGGAACACGATGGTCAGCGCCACCAGCAGGATGGTCAGGGCGATCTCGTTGGGGGTCTTCTGGCGCTTGGCGCCTTCCACCATCGAGATCATACGGTCGATGAAGGCTTCGCCCGGGTTGACCGAGACCTTGACGACCAGCCAGTCGGACAGCACGCGGGTGCCGCCGGTGACGGCGCCGAAGTCGCCGCCCGACTCGCGGATCACGGGCGCGGACTCGCCGGTGATGGCGCTTTCGTCGACCGAGGCGACGCCTTCGATCACTTCACCGTCGGCCGGGATCACGTCGCCGGCTTCGACCAGGAAGACCATGCCCTTGCGCAGGTCGGTGGCCGGGCACGGCAGCCAGGCCGTGCCGTGCTTGGGCGTGGCCAGCTTCTTGGCCGTGACCGCCTGCTTGAGGGCGCGCAGGGATGCCGCCTGGGCCTTGCTGCGGCCTTCGGCCAGCGCCTCCGCGAAGTTCGCGAACAGCACCGTGAACCACAGCCACAGCGCGACGGCCAGGATGAAGCCGGCGTCCGCTTCGCCGTGGCCGCGCAGGGCGTCGATCCAGAGCAGGGTGGTGACGATGCTGCCGACATAGACGACAAACATCACCGGGCTGCGCAGCTGCTGCGCCGGCGCCAGTTTCTTGAACGATTCGCCGATGGCGGGACCCGCCAGCTTGGGGTCGAACATCGACAGGGAGGTTTGCGACATCACGGACTCCTAGTGCGCGGTAAACAGTTGAAGGTGCTCGATCACGGGGCCGAGGGCCAGCGCGGGCACGTAGTTCAGGACGCCGACCAGCACGACCACGCCGATCAGCAGGCCGATGAACATCGGGCCGTGCGTGGGCATGGTGCCGGCGGTGACGGGCAGGCGCTGCTTGGCGGCGAGCGAACCGGCCACGGCGAGGATCGGCACGATCATCGCGAACCGGCCGAACCACATGGCGATGGCCAGCAGCGTGTTGTAGAAGGGCGTGTTGGCCGAAATGCCAGCGAACGCGCTGCCGTTGTTGTTGGCGGCCGACGAGAACGCGTACAGCACCTCGGAGAAGCCGTGCGCGCCCGGATTGGCCATCGAGGACACGCCGGCGTCGCTGACGACGGCCACGGCCGTGCCGGCCAGCACCAGGATGGGCGTGACCAGGACCGCGATCGAGGCCATCTTGATGTCGTAGGACTGGATCTTCTTGCCCAGGTATTCCGGGGTGCGGCCGATCATCAGGCCGGCGATGAAGACGGCCAGGATGGCGAAGATCAGCATGCCGTACAGGCCGGAACCGACGCCGCCGAAAATCACCTCGCCGAACTGGATCAGCACCAGCGGCACCGCGCCGCCGAGCGGCAGGAAGGAGTCGTGCATGGCGTTGACGGCGCCGCAGGAGGCGGCCGTCGTGACGGCGGCGAACAGGGTCGACTGGCCGATGCCAAAGCGCGCTTCCTTGCCTTCCATGTTGCCGCCCGGTTGGGATGCGCTGGGCGCCTGATCCACGCCCAGGCTGTGCAGGACGGGGTGCGCCTGCTGCTCCTGGTGCATCACGACCAAAGTCATGACGAGGAACAGGATCGTCATCGCCCCCAGCACAGCCCAGCCCTGGCGCTGGTCGCCGACCATGCGGCCGAAGGCGAAGCACAGGCCGGCCGGAATCAGGAAGATCGACAGCATCTGCACGAAGTTGGTCAGCGGCGTCGGGTTCTCGTAGGGGTGCGCGGAGTTGGCGTTCATGAAGCCGCCGCCATTCGTGCCCAGCATCTTGATCGCCTCCTGGGACGCCACCGGACCGGTGGCGATGCTCTGGGTCCTGGCCACCACCGTCTCGGTGACCGGATTGCCCTTGGCGTCCTTCAGCGGCTGGCCGTCGGGGCCGTTTCTGGGCACCGAATAGGTCACGGGGTCGAGCAGCTGGGCGTCGCGGTAGCCGGAGAATTCCTGCACCGATCCCTGGCTGACCAGGAACAGGGCGTACACCAGGGAGACCGGCAGCAGCACGTACAGGGTCGAGCGACTCACGTCGACCCAGAAATTGCCGATCGACGTGGCCGAGCGCGACGAGAAGCCGCGGATCAGGGCGAAGGCGACGGCGATGCCGGTGGCGGCGGAGAAGAAGTTCTGGCCGGCCAGCGCCACCATCTGGGTGAAATAGCTCATTACCTGTTCGCCCGCGTAGCCCTGCCAATTGGTGTTGCTGACGAAGCTCACGGCCGTGTTGAAGGAGGAGTCTGGTGCCACGCCCGGCAGCTGCTGCGGGTTGAGCGGCAGCACGCCCTGCAGGCGCTGAACGGCGTACACGAACAACGCTCCCAGCCCGTTGAACAGCAGGAGTGCGACGGCGTAGCGCCGCCAGCCCATGCCCGCGTCGGCATCGACGCCGCACAGGCGGTACAGGGCGCGCTCGAACTTGCGCGGCTGGCCGGCACCGATCCAGGCCAACAGCTTGCCCATGGGGTAGGCCAGGGCCAGCAGCACGGCCAGGAAGGCGACCAGGAGAGTCCAGGTTTGCGCGGTCATCATAGCTCCTCCGCTTTCAGGAGCGCCACCACCAGGTACACGAGCAAGCCCGCGGACACGACGGCACCCATCACATAAATCAGGTTCACTTTTTTTCTCCCAGCTTGTCGCAGGCGACGGCGAGACCGATCGTCACCGCCATGAACACGACAATCACACCAGCGAATACGGCATCCATGCTGTTCCTCTTTGTGCAGAAATGTTCTTCAGTCACGCCAGCATAGGAAAAAAGACCTAAAGACGGGGTAAAGACTGGACGGCGCCACATATACGAGAAGTAAAGATACTGCGCGCGTTTACGTCCCGTATATGACTTCCCTCAGACTCTTTGCGGCGCGTTGATACGAATCCGGATAAGCTGAAACGGTCGAAAACGCGCGGCAGGTGCCATGATGAGGAAGGCTTTTCTCCACTTGCAGGAATCCATGATCGGCAAGGACAAGGTGGGTGTGCGCTGGGCCTGCACCCGGGTTCCCATCGTGATCGCCTTCGGCATGACGGTGGCCGCCGCGGCGGCCGGCAGCCGGCGGCGCCATCGATCGTCCTGATCATGATCACGACCTTCCTGCAGGCCGGCGCGGGAAACCTGGCATCCATGCTGGCCGCCAACCTGGCGGTCCTGCGCGCGCGGAGCGGCAAGAGGGTGCAGGTCCTCGACACCCGGGACGGGCACCCGGCGGCGGCCTGGAGCACGCGCCGGGCGATGGCGCGGCTGTGGCCGCGGGTGGCGGTGCAGGCCGGCCAGGAAGGCGGCCTCGCGCGCATGGTCGAGATGCTCGGCGCGCGCGGCGGCGACATGTTGATCGACGCCGGCCGGCGCGACATGACCTCATCCCTGATCATGGCCCAGACCGCGGTCGTGCTGGCCGAACTCGACGACAATTTGGGCGCTGCCGCGCCGGCGCTGATCGAACAAGCCCGCCTGTTCAATCCGGGGCTGCGCGTGCTGGTGCTGGGCGTGGCCCGCGCGCCGTGCGCGGACGACGCGTCCGTGCGCGGCCTGGCGGCGCTCATCCGCGCCGCGCGCCCGCTGGGGACGCTGCGCCTGAACGGGGCGCTGAACGAGGCCTTCGCCGCCGGCGCCGCCGCCTGCGATCGCCAGCCGCCGACCCATCCCGCATGCGCGGCGCTAAGTTGGCTGTGCGAGGAAGTTTACGAGGACCGAGGGGAGGCGCGGCAGGCCGTCGGCATCCGCGGCGCCGCCGCTCTTAGAGGTATCTGGTGATGGCCCTGAACTCTCCGATGACGTCCTGCGCGCTCCGCCCGCCCGACTGCACGGCCTGTTCCAGGCAGTGATCGATGTGATCGTGTACGAGGGCCTTCTTGGCGTTGCCGATGGCGTTTTCGACCGCCTGGAGCTGCTGGGCGATGTCCAGGCAGTCGCGGTCCTGCTCCAGCATGGTCAGGATGCTCTTCAGGTGGCCGTGGGCGCGCTTGAGGCGCTTGGTTACGTCCGGGTGGGTGCTGTGGGTCATCGCTGTTCAACCTATCCTGGGGGAGGGGATATTGTCTTGCATTTCTTCCCGGGTTACAATCGCATCCGTCTCAACTTTGGAGTTCCTCCTGTGGATAGTCCCAGTCGCCGATCTTTCGTCGGCCTTCCACAGGCAAGGTAGACGCGGATCACCCCATCGCGCCGCTACCTTGCCGTTTTGGCGGGTAGCGGTCACGCACGTCCTGGTCCCGGGCCAGTGCGCCCGCTTCCCATGTACATCGTGAAGTGACGCCGCGCATGCGGCGGCGCGCTTGTGGTCACGCGCCCGCGCTTGGCCGGAGGAGTATCCATGCAGTTCGATTTGAATGCGGCGCGCCTGCGCCTCGCCGCCTGCGCCGCCGCGGCACTGGCCACCGCCCAGGCCAACGCCGCCCGCCCCCTGGTCACCGACGACGCCCGGATCGTCGATCCGCACGCCTGCCAGCTCGAAACCTGGTCCAAGGTCAACCATGGCAGTACCGAGTACTGGGCACTGCCGGCCTGCAACATGGCTGGAGGCGTGGAGCTGGCGCTGGGCGGGGCGCGCACTCGGGAAGGCGGCCGCAGCACCACCTCCGACCTGGTCGTGCAAGCCAAGTTCCTGCTCCAGCCGCTGGAGACCAACGGCTGGGGAATCGGGCTGGCCGTGGGCGCGGCCAGCCATCCGCACGCCGGCACGGGCCAGCGCGACTGGTACGTCAATGTGCCCGCCAGCCTGTCCATTAACGACGACGCCGTGGCGCTGCATGCCAACGGCGGCTGGCTGCGCGACGGGGCGAGCGGCGCCGGGCGCCTGACCTGGGGCCTCGGGGCCGAGGCCCGCTGCGCACGACGCAGCTGGCTGATCGCCGAGACTTTTGGCCAGGACCGCGGCGCCGCATCGTATCAGCTTGGCCTGCGCCATTGGCTGGTGCCGGAACGCGTGCAACTCGACGCCACTTTCGGCAACCGGCAGGGCGGCGGCAGTGGCGCGCGCTGGTTGTCGCTCGGCCTGCGCCTGCTCGCGCCGCCATTCCTGCGTTGAGGCCGACACGTCCGCAGCGCGATCCTGACACCAAGCCGGCCGCCTGCGCACGCCTGTTGGCGCTGCCGCGGGCCGGCCACACCGGAGCAGTACATGCCCTTCAAACTCATGAGAGAATTCTTCGCGGGATTCCTGCGCACCCGCCACATCTCGCGTCATTTCCGCCGCCTGGCGCTGCTCGACACGCTGACCCGGACCGGGGTGAGTCGGGAGGCGCCCGCCGTGCTGACCCAGACCCTGGTGGCGGCCGCCCGCGCCGATGCGCAAGGCCTGTTCGGCCAGCTGGACAGCCACGCCGACGGCCTGACCGAAGCGCAGGCTGCCGCGGCGCGCGCGCGCATCGGCCCGAACGAGGTCGAGCACGAGAAGCCCCTGCCTTGGTGGACGCACCTGTGGCACTGCTATCGCAATCCCTTCAATCTTCTGCTGACGCTGCTGGCTCTGGTGTCCTACTTCACCGAGGACATGAAGGCCGCCCTCGTCATCGGCACGATGGTGGTGCTGTCCACTTTGCTGCGCTTCTGGCAGGAGGGTAGGTCGAACAAGGCTGCCGACGCGCTCAAGGCCATGGTCAGCAACACGGCCACGGTCTGCCGCCGCGCCGCGCCGCGCCTGGAACTGCCCATCCGGTTGCTGGTGCCGGGCGACGTGATCGTGCTGTCGGCGGGCGACATGATTCCGGCCGACTGCCGCGTCCTGGCCGCCAAGGACCTGTTCGTGGCCCAGGCTGCCATGACCGGCGAGTCCATGCCGGTCGAGAAATTCGCCCTCCAGCGCGACGCGGCGGCGATCAACCCCCTCGAGCTGGACAACATCCTGTTCATGGGCACCAACGTGGTGTCCGGCTCGGCCAGCGCGCTGGTGCTCGCCACCGGCAACGCGACCTATTTCGGCGCCCTGGCCAGCCGGGTCAGCGCGACCGACCGCGCGCCGACCTCGTTCCAGTCCGGCGTCAACAAGGTGAGCTGGCTGCTGATCCGCTTCATGTGCGTGATGGCTCCGCTTGTGCTGCTCATCAACGGCTGCACCAAGCATGACTGGCTTGAAGCGCTGCTGTTCGCCCTGTCCGTCGCCGTCGGCCTCACCCCCGAAATGCTGCCAATGATCGTGACCTCGACCCTGGCCAAGGGCGCGGTGTACATGTCGCGCAAGAAGGTCATCGTCAAGCGCCTGGACGCGATCCAGAACTTCGGCGCGATGGACGTGCTGTGCACCGACAAGACCGGCACCCTGACCCAGGACCGGATCTTCCTCGCCCGCCATGTCGATGTGTGGGGCGAGGATTCGGACGAGGTGCTGGAAATGGCGTACCTCAACAGCTACTACCAGACCGGCCTGAAGAATTTGCTGGACGTGGCCGTGTTGGAGCACGCCGAGGTGCACCGCGAACTGGAGCCGGCGAAGAACTTCCGAAAGGTCGATGAGATACCATTCGACTTCGACCGGCGCCGCATGTCGGTCGTGGTGGCCGAGCACGACGAGCATCATTTGCTTATCACCAAGGGGGCGGTCGAGGAGATTCTGGCCGTGTGCACCGAGGTACGCCACGGCGCGGCGCTCGAACCGCTGACGGCCGAGCTGTTGACCCGCATCCGTGCCGTGACGGCGGCGCTGAACGAGGAAGGGCTGCGGGTGGTGGCGGTCGCCGCCAAGGAAGGGCCGCCGACGCAGGAGACCTACAGCCAGGCCGACGAGCGTGCCCTGACCCTGATCGGGTACGTGGCCTTCCTCGATCCGCCCAAGGAGTCCACCGCGCCGGCCTTGCGGGCTCTGGCTGAGCATGGCGTGACGGTCAAGGTGCTGACTGGCGATAACGAACTGGTGACCGCCAAGATCTGCCGCGAGGTCGGCCTCGCCCAGCACGGCGTGCTGCTAGGGAGCGACGTCGAACGCATGGACGAGGCGGCGCTGGCGGCGGCGGTGGAGAGCCACAACGTGTTCGCCCGGCTTACTCCGGCGCACAAGGAGCGCATCGTGCGCCTGCTGAAGGGAAATGGCCACGTGGTCGGCTTCATGGGCGACGGCATCAACGACGCCCCGGCCCTGCGCGCCGCCGACATCGGCATCTCGGTCGACACCGCCGTGGACATCGCCAAGGAGGCGGCCGACATCATCTTGCTGGAGAAGAGCCTGATGGTGCTGGAAGAGGGCGTGCTGGAAGGACGCCGCACGTTCGCCAACATGCTCAAGTACATCAAGATGACGGCCAGCTCGAACTTCGGCAACGTGTTCTCCGTGCTGGTGGCATCGGCCTTCTTGCCATTCTTGCCGATGCTGCCGATGCATTTGCTGGTACAGAACCTGCTGTACGACATCTCGCAGACCGCCATCCCTTTCGATCATGTGGATGACGAGCTCCTGCGCGCGCCGCAGCGTTGGCAGCCGGCCGATGTCGGACGCTTCATGGTCTTTTTCGGTCCGATCAGTTCCGTGTTCGACATCACGACCTTCGCGATGATGTGGTTCGTGTTCGGCGCGCGTACACCGGACCAGCAGACGCTGTTCCAGTCCGGCTGGTTCATCGTGGGCTTGTTGACGCAGACCGTGGTGGTGCACCTGATTCGCACCCCGAAACTGCCTTTCATCCGGAGTCGGGCGGCTACGCCCTTGCTGGCGATGACTGGCATCATCATGGCAACCGGCATCTTCCTGCCAATGGGGCCGTTCGCGCACTACTTCAAGATGCAGGCCTTGCCGCCCGCCTACTTCGCGCTGGTCCCGCTGATCATCCTGGCCTACATGGGGTTGACGCAGGCCATGAAAGGCATCTATCAACGCCGCTGGGGCTGGCAGTAGCGCCAGGCGGAGCGCCGCGCCGGACCACGGCGGGTCGGCGCAGGCACTGGGGCTAACGGTTGGCCAGCGCCGTCTCGCGCGCGTTGGCCATGTCCTGTTCGTAGGTGGTTCGGGCCGCGCGCAGGCAGGACGCGCGCTCGCTGGGGGCGGCCTGCCGGCACCCGATTTTCGCTTCGGTGTAGGCCGCGGCGATTTCCTTGCGCAGGGTATGCAGGCGGGCGCGCAGGGTGGCGTCGTCCTGGTACCAGCGGTGCGGATCGCCGCGGGCGATTTCGGCGCGCTGCTGGACCGCCACGTTGGGCGGCGTCAGCGGGGCGCCCGCTTCCTGGGCGGACCCGGCGGCCGCGCCCAGCGTCAGCGCGGCGGCAAGCGCCGCGCGCAGCAGGCTGTGCGGATGGAACATGGCGCCACCTACAGCCGCCCGGTCAGCAGCAGGAACAGCAGGACCAGGACCAGCAGGCCGGTGATGCTGACCGGCCCGTAACCCCAGGTCCGGCTATAGCCCCAGGTGGGCAGCACGCCCACGAGGGCGAGGATCAGGATGATGAGCAGTACGGTACCCATGATGCGCTCCTTCCTTGGTTGTTCGGATCAATAGCGGTAGACGCGGTTGTCCACGATGCGCACGCGGTTGCCCACGCGCAGGTCGTAAGCCGTGTCCTGGACGATGGTCCGGTAGTCGCCGTTGTCGAGGCGCACCGAGATCTGGTACATATCGCGGTCATAGGTGGTGCCGCGGTTCGCTTCCATCTGGTTGCCCACGACGGCGCCGGCCAGCGCGCCGGCCGCGGTGGCGGCGGTGCGGCCCGAACCGCTGCCGACCTGGTTGCCGACCAGGCCGCCCACCACGCCGCCGACCACGGCGCCGGTGCCGGAAGTGCCGCTAGCCGCCGCCTGGCGGGTCACGGTGATCGATTCGATGGTGCCGTACATCGAGGACGCCGCCGAGCTGTCATACGAGCTGTAGGTGGTGGAGCTGGGATAGCTGCTGGAGGGACTGGAGCAGCCGGTCAGCACGGCCGTGCCGGCAACCAGTACTGCGGCGAGAGTGCGGGTGGTTTTCATGTTGTTCTCCTGGCGTAGAGGTGGTGCGCCCAGCATAGGACCGCGGCCGGGCAGGGGTCTGTGCGCTGATTCACCAAGGGGCCATATGTACGGCAACGAACAGATTTTTGCTGGGCTTCGCCGTACAAATGTCGAGTGCGCGACGAGAAGCCGCCGTGCCGGAAAAAACCTGATCCAAGCAAGACCAACCAAGAAGGAGTCCACCATGAAATTCGCGAAGAGCCTGTCCGCCGTATTCGTTGCCGTGTCACTGCTGGGCCTGGCCGGTTGCGCCGGCACCCCGACCAAGGAAAGCACCGGGGAATATGTCGACGACAGCCTGATCACCGCCAAGGTCAAGACCTCGATCTTCAACGAGCCGAGCCTGAAGGCATCCGAGATCAACGTCGAAACCTTCAAGGGCGACGTGCAGTTGTCCGGCTTCGTGGCCGATCCGAAGGACGCCGAGAAGGCCGTGGAAGTCGCGCGCGGCGTGAAGGGCGTGACGTCGGTGAAGAACGACATCCGCGTGAAGTAAGCCTGGTTCCGGGCCGCGTCGTGCGCGGCCCGGATTGCCGTCATGCAGCTGGCGCCGCCACCCGACCCGCCTACCGAGCCCGACGCTTCTCCACCCGCGGCGGCGCCCGTCCAGCTGCCCATGCACGTGCATGCGCGCGGGCTGGCGCTCGGCATCATCGCCAGCGTCGCCTTCATCTTCGCGCTGCACTGGTCGCGCAACTTCATGGTGCCGGTATTGGTCGGCATCTTCATCGCCTATACCCTGAATCCGCTGGTGCTCTGGCTGGAGCGCCTGCACCTGCCGCGCCCGCTCGGCGCGACCCTCGTCACGGTGGCCATGCTGGCCCTGATGGCGGCGGTCCTGGTGCGGGTCCAGGGCGAGGTGGTCGCCATCGCCGACGAACTGCCCGCCATCACCCACAAGATCGCCAAGGTGCTCACGCGCGCCTCCGACAAGCCGGGCACGATCGCCCAGGTGCAGGCCGCGGCCGCGGAGCTGGAGCAGGCCGCCGCCACCGGGCCGCGGGGCGCCGTCAAGCGCGCGCCGGCGCCGCCCGCCGGCGCGGGCAGCCTGCGCGTGTTCGACTGGCTGCTGGCCGGCTCGATGAGCCTCCTGGCCTTCGCCACCGAGGCGACGATGGTGGTCTTCCTCGTGTTCTTCCTGCTGCTGGCGGGGGACACCTTCAAGCGCAAGCTGGTCAAGCTCGCCGGTCCGTCGATGAGCCAGAAACGGATCACCGTGCACATCCTGGACGACATCAACAGCTCGATCCAGAACTACATGTTCATGCTGCTGGTGACCAATCTGCTGCTGGCCCTGCTCATGTGGGGCGCCCTGCGCCTGATCGGGCTCGAGAACGCCGGCGCCTGGGCCGTGTTCGCCGGCCTGGTCCACATCATGCCGTACTTCGGCCCCTTGCTGATGACGACGGCCACGGCCCTGGCGGCCTTCATGCAATTCGATTCCCTGCGCGAGGTGGCGCTGGTGGTCGCCGCCTCGCTCGGCATCGCCACCCTCGTCGGCACCTTCGTCGCCACCTGGATGACGGGCCGCATCGCCAAGATGAACGCGGCCGCCGTGTTCGTGAGCCTGCTGTTCTGGGGCTGGCTGTGGGGCATGTGGGGCCTGCTGCTGGGCGTGCCCGTGGTGGTCATCATCAAGGTCGTGGCCGAGCGCGTCGAAGGGATGGAAGTGCTGGCCGAGCTGCTCGGCGAATAGTTCAGGCGCGGGTCTTCTTGGCGGGCCGGTCGGCCCCCGTCTGTTCCGCCGGTTTGTGCCGGAGGCTGCCCAGCTGCAGGGCGTACTGGCGCGCGAATTCGGCGCCGAAAAAGAAGATCTGGGCCGAGTAGTAGACCCACAGCATGAGCGCGATCAGCGAGCCGGCCGCGCCGTAGCTGCTGGCCACGCCGCTGTTGCCGATGTACAGGCCGATGGCGAATTTGCCCAGCTCGAACATGGCGGCCGTGCCGAGCGCGCCGACCGCCACGTCGCGCCAGGCCAGGCGGATGCGCGGCAGCAGCTTGTAGATGGTGCCGAACAAGACCGCGATGACGAGAAAGCCGATCAGGGCCGCCACCCAGGACAGGATGCTGGCGGCGTTCTGCCAGTAGCCGACCAGGATGTGCTCGGCCGCGTCGAGCACGGCGTTGATCACCAGCGACACCATCAGCAGGAAGGCCAGCACCAGGATCAGGCCGAACGACAACACGCGCGTGCGCAGCGTGTCCCACAGCCCGGCGTGCGCGGGCGGAGGCAGGTCCCAGATCTCGTCCAGGCTGTCCTTGAGTTCGGCGAACACGGTGGTCGCGCCGAACACCAGCAGCGCGCCGGCCACCACGGTGGCCAGCACGCCCTTGTCATGGTCGTGCGCGCCCTTGAGCACCAGCTGCACGGCCTCGGCGCCCTCGCGGCCCATCAGACCCTGGAGCTGGGCCAGGAGCTCGCCGCGCGCCGCGTTCGCGCCCCAGAAGAAGCCGGCGATGGCGATCACCAGCACCAGCACCGGGGCGATCGAGAACAGCGTGTAATAGGCCAGGGCCGCCCCCTTGCTGGGAGCCCGGTGGTCGGACCAGTCGGACCCGGCGCAGCGCAGCACGTGCAGCAGCTGGCCGCTCCAGGTTGTCCAGTTCGGCTCGGGCATGGACGGCTCCGGCCGCGGCGCTTACTGCACCTTGCGTTCGATCGTGATCTGCTCGACCTCGACGCGGCGGTTCGGCGCCAGGCACTCGATCAGGGCCGCACGCTTCTTCTGGTTGCACTGGACCACGGGATTGGCTTCGCCCTTGCCGACGGCGTTCAGGCGGCCCGCGGCGATGCCCTTGCCGACCAGGTAGTCGCGCACGGCACTGGCGCGCCGTTCCGACAGCTTCTGGTTGTATTTGGTCGAGCCGAGGCGGTCGGTGTAGCCGGTGATGGTCACGTTGCTGATCGAGGTGTCGGTGGACAGGGCGTTGGCGATCTCGTCCAGCTTGGGCTGTTCACCCTTGAGCTTGGCGCTGTCGAACTCGAACAGCTCGGTCGACGACAGGGTCACCTTCTCGAAGCGGGCCGGCGGCGGTGCGGGCGGAGGCGGCGGAGGCGGCGGCTCGGCCACGGCGGGAGCCGGGGCCGGCGCCGGCGGTGGGGCCGGCGGCGGCGGCGGGGCCGGCACGTCGAAGGCGTAGTTGAAGCCCACCGTCAGGTACTTGTTGTTGCTGCGGTCAAAGCCGAAGGCCGTGTCGCCGTCGCGCAGGCGGCCGCGCACGGTGCGCAGGTCGGCCTGCATGGTCCAGCGCTCGCTCAGGCCCACCTGGAAGCCGATGCCGGCCGAAATGTAGGGCGAGGTCTTGCTCGCGTTGCGCAGCGGGTTCTCGACGTTGTCGCGCTCCGCGCCCACCCCGAACAGGACGAAGGGACGGAAGTTCTGGCGCGACAGCATCAGGAGGGCGTCCGCCCCCAGCGTGGTCTGGTCGTAGTGGCGGTTGCCGTCGTTGTCGCGCACGTAGGTGGCGCCCAGCTGCACGTCCCAGTACGGCGACATCGGCTTGCCGAAGCGCAAGCCGCCACCCCAGGCGCGCTTGTCGATGCCGAAATCGCTGTCCGGCTTCATGCCGACGACGGAAGGCTGGATGTACCAGGACGGGTTGATATCT
>DASRUW010000285.1:0-7813 GCA_035655255.1 Telluria sp.
CACCTTGAACTCGTCCTTCACGCGCCGCACCACGTCCAGGTAGGGCATGCCCGGCTTGACCATCACCATGTCCGCGCCCTCGGCGATGTCGAGCGCCACTTCGCGCAGCGCTTCGTTGCTGTTGGCCGGATCCATCTGGTAGGTCTTCTTGTCGCTCTTGCCCAGGTTGCCGGACGAGCCCACCGCGTCGCGGAAGGGGCCGTAGAAGGACGAGGCGTACTTGGCCGAGTAGGCCATGATGCGGGTGTGGATGTGGCGCGCCGTCTCCAGCGCGTCGCGGATGGCGCCGATGCGCCCGTCCATCATGTCCGACGGGGCCACCACGTCCACGCCGGCGTCGGCCTGGGCCAGCGCCTGGCGGATCAGCATGGCCGTGGTCTCGTCGTTGAGCACGTAGCCGGAGTCGTCGATCAGGCCGTCCTGGCCGTGGCTGGTGTAGGGGTCGAGCGCGACGTCGGTCAGGATGCCCAGTTCGGGGAAGCGCTGCTTCAGCTCGCGCACGGCGCGCGGCACCAGGCCGTCCGGATTGGCGGCCTCGACGCCGTCCGGCGTCTTGAGGCTGGCGTCGATCACGGGGAACAGGGCCAGCACCGGAATGCCGAGCTTGACGCATTCCTCGGCCACCGGCAGCAGCAGGTCCACCGACAGGCGCTCCACGCCCGGCATCGAGGCGACCTGCTGGCGCTGGTTGGCGCCGTCCAGGATGAACACGGGATAGATCAGGTCGTCCGCGGTGATGGTGTTCTCGCGCATCAGGGCGCGCGAGAAGGGATCGCGGCGCATGCGGCGCATGCGGGTGGCGGGAAAATTCGTCATGGCGTGGGTTCCTTGTCCTCGTCGGAAAGTCCGAGCAGTTCGAGTATCTTGGCGTCCGCTTCCTCCACGCCGATCCGCTTGAGCGAGGAGAACAGCTGGACCGTGAACGGGAAGGGATGGCCTTCCTCGTCTTCATAACTGTCGAGCACGGCGCGGGCTTCGCGCAGCGCGTTGGTCGATTCGTTGCGGTTGAGCTTGTCGACCTTGGTCAGCAGGCAATGGATCGGCTTGCCCGTGGGCGCGAACCATTCCAGCATCTGCACGTCGAGCTCGGTGAACGGACGGCGCGCATCCATGATCAGGACCAGGGCCGCCAGCTGCTCGCGCTGCTGGACGTAGTCGCCCAGGAGGCGCTGCCAGTGGTGCTTGGCCGAGCCGGACACCTCCGCGTAGCCGTAGCCGGGCAGGTCCACCAGCATGGCCTGGATCTCCTCGACGATGGTCGGGTCGTGCCGGTGCTGGCCGACGTGGGCGCCGCCGATCGAGAAGTAGTTGATGTGCTGGGTGCGGCCTGGCGTTTTCGACGCAAATGCCAGACCTTTCTGGTTCGTTAGCACGTTGATGGCCGACGATTTGCCCGCGTTGGACCGCCCGGCGAAGGCGATCTCGGGCACGGTGGTCGTGGGCAGATCGCGCAAATGGTTGACGGTATTGAAGAAGCGGGCTTGCCAGAGCTTGGACATGTAGAGGGTAAAAAGTGCAACAAAAGGGGGCGTTAACCCGAGCAAGCTATTGTACAATAAGGGGTTAGGGCTTGCGGCTTAGCAAGCGCAGTGGCCTTCGAGGGACATAAAACCAATCTGATCAAGGTGTGTGAATGAATCGTGCGTTTCCAAAGCTTGTGAAATCCATGCTGGTTGCAACCCTGGCGCTGTCCGGCCTGGCGTTCGCGGCTGAAACCCCTGCTCCGGCCAAGGCCGACCCGGCCAAGGGCGCCACCCTGTTCGCCAACGGCGACGCGGCGCGCGGCATCCCGGCTTGCGCTTCCTGCCACGGCGAAGCGGGCAATTCGACCATCGCCACCAATCCCAAGCTGTCGGCCCAGCACGAAGCCTACCTCGCCAAGCAGCTGGCCGACTTCACCGGCACGACCCGCAACAACGCCGTGATGACCCCGTACGCCAAGGCCCTGAACGACGAAGAGAAAAAGAACATCGCCGCCTACCTGGCCGAGCAGAAGTCCAAGCCGAACGCCGCCCGCTCCAAGGACACCCTGGACCTGGGCAAGAAGATCTACCGCGGCGGTATCGCGGACAAGGGCGTGGCCGCGTGCGCGTCCTGCCACGGCGCGAACGGCGCCGGCATCCCGGTCCAGTACCCGCGCCTGGCGGCCCAGATGGCCGATTACACGGTCGCCCAGCTGCAAGCGTTCAAGTCCGGCGCGCGCAACAACAGCGTCCAGATGTCCGCCCTCGCCAAGCGCATGTCGGACGAGGAAATGAAAGCCGTTGCGGATTACATTGCCGGCCTCAAATAATAGCCACCCGCGCTCGCGGGTTCGCGTTGAACAAGAAAAAGGCAGCAGCGCGCAAGCGTGCTGCCTTTTTTGTTGAGAGTTATCCAAGATGAGTAGTACCGCCGGGATCCAATTGCAGACGCCGCGCCGCCGCCTCGCGGAGACGGTCGAGCTGCTGTCCTCGATGCGTTTCGCGATCAGCCTGCTGACGGTGATCGCCATCGCCTCCATCATCGGCACCGTGCTCAAGCAGAACGAGCCGATGCCGAACTACGTCAACCAGTTCGGGCCGTTCTGGTTCGAGGTGTTCTCCAAGCTCAGCCTGTACGCCGTGTACTCGGCCTGGTGGTTCCTCCTGATCATGGGCTTCCTGATCGTGTCCACCTCGCTGTGCATCCTGCGCAATACGCCGAAGTTCTTCCGCGACATGCGCAGCTGGCGGGAGAACGTGCGCGAAATTTCGCTGCGCAACTTCCACCACAAGACGGAGTGGGCGGCCCCGCTGGACCGCCTCGCGCTGGCCCGGCAGACCGCCGAGCGCCTGGCGCACGCCGGCTACGGCACGCGCATCGTGGAGAAGGAGGGCGGCACCCTGGTCGCGGCCAAGAAGGGCGCCGGCACCCGTTTCGGCTACGTGTTCGCGCACAGCGCCATCGTCATCATCTGCCTGGGCGGCATGCTGGACTCGAACCTGCCGATCCGCTTCCAGGAGTGGGCCTTCGGCAAGACGCCTTTCGCCGGCAGCGGCCTGATCTCGGACATCCCCCAGCAGCATCGCCTGGGCGTGCACAACCCCACCTTCCGCGGCAACACGCAGATCAGCGAAGGCCAGGCCAGCGACGTCGCCATCCTCCCGCAGCAGGACGGGGTGCTGGTGCAGGAGCTGCCGGTCACGATCAAGCTGGACAAGTTCATCATCGACTTCTATTCCACCGGCATGCCCAAGCTGTTCGCCAGCGAGGTGCACGTGCAGGACAAGGAGACGGGCAAGATCTTCCCGGCCACCATCAAGGTCAACGAACCGCTGATCTACAAGGGCCTGGCGATCTACCAGTCGAGCTTCGAGGACGGCGGCTCCAAGCTGAAGCTCACCGGCTTCCCGATGACGGGCAACGACACCACCAGCTTCACCCTGGGCGGCGAAGTCAACGACAGCACCGTCCTCAAGCGCGGCAGCGACGAGTACACGGTCGAGTGGACCGGCTTCCGTCCCTTCAACGTCGAGAACGTCGGCGGCAACGACCCGCGCGCCGTGCAGAAGGGCGAGTCCTTCGAACAGCAGTTCGCGCGCAGCCTGCAGAAGCACACGGGTTCGGCCGCGAAGAACGCCAACAACAAGGACCTGAAGAACGTCGGCCCCAGCGTGCAGTACAAGCTGCGCGACAAGGCCGGCCAGGCCCGCGAATTCCTCAATTACATGCAGCCGGTGACGGTGGACGGCTTCCCGTTCTACCTGTCCGGCGTGCGCGCCAATCCGTCGGACAATTTCAGCTTCCTGCGCATCCCGGCCGACGACGACCATGGCGTGAAGGACTGGATGCGCCTGCGCGCCGCCCTGCACAACCCGGCCCTGAGGGCCGAGGCCGCCGCCCGCTACGCGCGCCGCGCCATGCCGTCCAGCTCGTCCACGCCGAACCTGGGCGCCCAGCTGGAGCAGTCCGCGCTCAAGGGCCTGACCATCTTCGCCGGGGAAGGGCGCGACCAGGGCGGCTTCATGGCCGTCATGCGCTTCCTGGAAAAGCTGCCGGAAAGCGAGCGCGAGACCGCCGCCAAGATCTACATGAAGCTCCTGAACGGCACCATGTGGGAGCTGTGGCAGCTGGCCCGCAATGCCGACGGTATGGAACCGGCCGCGCCGACCGAGCAGCACGCCCAGTGGCTGCAGCTGGCCACCAACGCGCTGGCCGACAGCGTGTTCTACGGCGCGCCGGTCTACCTGCAGCTGGACGACTACACCGAGGTCAAGGCTTCCGTGCTGCAGATCACCCGTTCGCCGGGCAAGACCGTGGTCTACATCGGCTGCCTGCTGCTGGTGCTGGGCGTGTTCGCCATGTTCTACATCCGCGAGCGCCGCATCTGGGTTTGGGTGCGCGACGACGACGCGGGCGCGCACGCGCTGATGGCCATGAGCACCCAGCGCAAGACCCTCGATTTTGAACATGAATTCAACGACTTGAAAGCGAAGCTGCCGCAATCGGCGTAGACTGGGGCAGCTCGGGAGAATCACGATGGAATTGTCGCAAACTCAACAAACGTACACGCAGGCGCCCGGCTTCTTCAAGCGGCTCGGCCTGTTCGACTGGCTGTATGCCGCCCTCTTGTGCACGGGCGCGCTGTACGCCCTGCAGCGCTTCGGCGCCTACATGGACGGCTACGAGAAAGGCATTCTCGTGCTGGCCGCGCCCACCTTCGCCGCTCTCGGCTGGCACTGGAAACCGGTGCGCTGGCTGCTGCCGCTGGTGGCGCTGCTGGCCCTGTGGGCGATCATGCTGTACGGCGGCAGCCTGGCCGCGGCGGACCAGAAGTTCTTCCTCAAGTACATGCTGTCGAGCCAGTCCGCCATCTTGTGGATGAGCGCCTTGTTCGTGTTCTCGACCGCCTTCTACTGGCTCGGGCTGGTGGCGCGCTCGCCCTTCGGCGGCGCGGTCGGCTCCAAGCTGTGCTGGGCGGCCGTCGTGATCGGCCTGACCGGCATGATGGTGCGCTGGTACGAGTCCTACCTGATCGGCGCCGACGTGGGCCACATCCCGGTGTCCAACCTGTACGAGGTGTTCATCCTGTTCTCGATGATCACCGCCATGTTCTACCTGTACTACGAACAGCGCTACGCCACCCGCCAGCTCGGCCCCTTCGTGCTGCTGGTGATCAGCGCCGCGGTCGGCTTCCTGCTGTGGTACACGGTGGCGCGCGAGGCTTCCGACATCCAGCCCCTGGTGCCGGCCCTGCAGAGCTGGTGGATGAAGATCCACGTGCCGGCCAATTTCATCGGCTACGGCACCTTCTCGCTGGCGGCCATGGTCGCGGCGGCCTACCTGCTCAAGTCGCACGGCTACCTGCAGGACCGCCTGCCGGCGCTGGAACTGCTGGACGACGTGATGTACAAGGCCATTTCGGTCGGCTTCGCCTTCTTTACCGTCGCCACCATCCTGGGCGCGCTGTGGGCGGCGGAAGCCTGGGGCGGCTACTGGTCCTGGGACCCGAAGGAGACCTGGGCCCTGATCGTCTGGCTCAACTACGCGGCCTGGCTGCACATGCGCCTGATGTCCGGGCTGCGCGGCAAGGTGGCGGCCTGGTGGGCGCTGATCGGCCTGGTCGTGACGACCTTCGCCTTCCTCGGCGTCAATATGTTCCTGTCTGGCCTGCATTCCTACGGCAAGCTCTGAGCGGCCTGGCGAAATGGTGTAAGGTTCATGGGCGGCTGCCGGACCAACCGGCAGTCCCCTCGCACCAGGAGTCGCCCATGCTGATCAAATCCTCTTCCAGCGGCAACGTCGAGCCGCTGCCATCCGAGATCACGCCCCAGGCCGTCTACGAGGCGCGCCGCGATTTCATCCGCAAGGCCGCGGCCGGCGCCGCGCTCGGCTCGGCCCTGTGGGAGCTGGCCAACCGCGAGGCTTTCGCCCAGGGCGCCGCCAAGCTGCCCGCCAAGGCCAATCCCGCCTACACCGTGCCGGACAAGCCGACCCCCTTCAAGGACGCGACCAGCTACAACAACTTCTACGAATTCGGCACCGACAAGTCCGATCCCGCCGAGAACGCCCATACCCTGCGCACCCGCCCCTGGACCGTCACCATCGACGGCGAGGTGAAGAAGCCGCTCACGCTCGATGTCGACGGCCTGCTCAAGCTGGCGCCGCTGGAAGAGCGCATCTACCGCCTGCGCTGCGTGGAAGGCTGGTCGATGGTGATTCCCTGGGTCGGCTATTCGTTCTCCGAGATCATCAGGAAGGTTGAGCCGAACGGCAACGCCAAGTACGTCGAATTCACCAGCCTGGCCGATCCCAAGCAGATGCCGGGCGTGAACAGCCGCGTACTGCGCTGGCCCTACGTGGAAGGGCTGCGCCTCGACGAGGCCAATCATCCGCTCACCTTGCTGACCTTCGGCATGTACGGCCAGGTGCTGCCCAACCAGAACGGCGCGCCGGTGCGCGTGACGCTGCCGTGGAAGTACGGCTTCAAGTCCGCCAAGTCCATCGTGCGCATCCGCTTCGTGCGCGAGCAGCCGCGCACCTCGTGGAACGACGTCGCGCCGCACGAGTACGGCTTCTATTCGAACGTGAACCCGGAAGTCGACCACCCGCGCTGGTCCCAGGCCAGCGAGCGCCGGGTCGGCGAGGACGGCTTCTTCCAGCGCAAGCGCAAGACGCTCATGTTCAACGGCTACGGCGACGTGGCCCGGCTGTACGCGGGGATGGACCTGCGCCGTTTCTTCTGAGGTCCGCCATGGCCTTCATGCCCACGCCGCGCCAGCTCGGCGCGCTCAAGCTCGTCGTGTTCCTGCTGGCGCTGGTGCCCATCACCAACATGGCCTGGCGCATCTACGCCGGCGAGATCGTCGAGCCGCTCGAATACCTGACCCGCGGCACGGGCGACTGGGTGCTGTACTTCCTGTGCATCACGCTCGCCGTCACCCCGGCGCGCAAGCTCTCCGGCTGGCACTGGCTGATCCGCCTGCGCCGCATGCTGGGCCTGTTCGCCTTCTTCTACGCCTGCTTGCACTTCCTGTGCTTCCTCTGGTTCGACCATTTCTTCGACCTGCAGGAGATGTGGAAGGACGTGCTCAAGCGTCCCTTCATCACGGTCGGCTTCACCGCCTTCCTGCTGCTGATACCGCTGGCCGTGACCAGCACCAACGCCATGGTGCGCCGCCTCGGCGGCAAGCGCTGGGCCTGGCTGCACCGGCTGATCTACGTCATCGCCCCGCTCGGCATCCTGCATTTCTGGTGGATGAAGGCGGGCAAGCACAACTTCGCCCAGCCCATCCTGTTCGGCCTGATCGTGGCCGCGCTGCTGGGGCTGCGGGTCTACTGGAGGCAGGCGCGCCAGGTCGCCGTTTCTTGACCTGGTTCATGGGTAAACATTCGTACAAATGCGTACGATTTGCCCATGGCTAAGAAGTTTCCAGAGAACCCACCCAACCCGGAACGCATCTGCTGGGGCTGCGACAAGTACTGTTCCGTCGACGCCCTGGCTTGCGGCAACGGGTCCGAGCGCACCCAGCACCCGATCGAATTTTTCGGCAAGGACTGGAAAAGCTGGGGGCTCCCCGACCCCGACCATCCCGAGCACCAGGAGCAGGCTGGCTGAGCACCGCGCAGTGCTTGCCGGTAGACTAGGCGTCCCTAGTTGACCAGCCGAGGTGAAGGTGAGCATTCATGCATTCCTGTCCGCGCTCGCGGGCGATTGGCGCGGCGAGGAAGAAATTGCCGCAACCCGTTGGGGCCCGGGCGGCACCGCGGTTGCCACACTGCAGTCGCGCCAGCTCTTCGACAAGCATCTGGTCCAGGACTACCGCGCTGAGCGCGACGGGCGCGCTTGGCT
>DASRUW010000286.1:0-2089 GCA_035655255.1 Telluria sp.
GCCGCCCCTGCCGGGGCGCGGAACCACCATTCTACCCGGCCTCAAACATTCGTACGAACCGGCCGCCAGCGCGGCGTGGCGTTGCGGTGTTCAGCCGCTGCGTCGGGCGTAGGGATAGGGCCGGTCTCCGGTCTCGGCAAGGCCGAGCAGAGCGGCTGCGCTGGCGATGCGGAAGTCGTTGGCAGTGGCGGCAAGGGCGAGCACACGTTCGACCGCGTGGGCCAGGGTGCCGTCGAGCTGGCCGGACTCGGGCTCGAATTCTTCCACGCCGAGGTGGGCGTCCAGAAGCGGGCGCAAGGCAGCCGGACGCACCCACAACATGCTGCCGGCGATGAAGCTGTCGCGCGCCACGTCAGGCGCGGGGATGCCCAGGCGGCGGGCGAGGTAACCGACGTTGGCTTCGTTGGCGCCCCAGTAGTAGTCCAGCGGCTGCAGGTGGCCCTCGGCGTGCACCAGGCCCAGCGTGGCGTCGTCGCGGAAGGCGGCCGCGATGCGTGCGGCGCGCTCGGGCGCGAGCAGCTTGTCGAGGAGTTCGCGGCGCCAGGTTTCGCCGTCCTGACGGTGGGTGGAACGCTTGCCGTGCAGCTTCAGCACGGTGGTCACTCCCTCGTCGAGCAGGCGGTTGGCCACGTGCAGGAACGGCAGGATGTCGCGGCCGCGGTTCTCGAACACTTCGATCTCGGCGTCGAGGCCAAGCTGCGCGACGCGTTCGCGCACGGCCTGTTCGCGTTCGGGAGCGGTGGTGATCACGACGCGCCAGTCGATGCCGCTGGTGCGCAGCGCCGCCACCAGTTCGTCCAGCAGTTCGGGATACCAGACGTGGATCACCGTGCAGGGGCGCGTATAGGCGGCCGGCGCCGGCTGCAGCGCGGCGCGGGTCGCTTCCAGCCAGGCGTGGCCGAGCCGGCTGTCCGGCTCCAGCACGGCCCCTTCGGCCCATTCGTTCCATGCGTTGACGAACACCAGCGGCCGCGCCGGGAAGCGCCGTTGCGCGACGCCGATGGCATGGCGCAGCCAGTCGCGGTAGCCGCGCGGCGAGGCATGCGCGAACACGCGGCCGCCACCGCTGCGGCGCGGCTCGTTGTCCCAGCCCGGATTGACGCCGGGGTAGCGCGGATAGGCGGGGTCGGGCTGCGCCATCGACTGCCGCGCCAGCTCGCGCCAGTCGTGCACGTCGCCGCGGTACTCCGGGTTGAGCAGGTGCTGCCGCGCAGTGATGGGCGCGGGCGTGGTGTTGTTCGGCGGGAATTCCACCGCGGCGTCGAAGCCGATCGTGCGCGGGTCGACGCGGTCGAAACTCTGCACGTAGGCCAGCTGGATCTCGCCGATGCCGTTCGCGCGGCACCACTCGCGCCAGCGCGCGGCGGTCGCCTTCGGGTCCGGCAGCAGGCCGGGGCGGTAGACCAGCAGCAGCGGCTTGCCGTCGACGCGCAGGTAGCGCGGGTCGGTGAGGTACTGGGAAACGTGTTCGATGAAGGCGAGGTCGTCGGCATCGCTGTGCCGCTGACCGATCAGGATGTCGTCGGCGCGGCCGTCCCAGCGTCGCGACCAGTTCTCGTTGGCCCAGCACAGGCACAGTGGCAGATCGAGCGTAGGGTCGGACAACCATTGCTGCAGTGGCGTTTCCAGCAGCGTCTTGCCGGCGAACCAGTAGAAGTAGCTGCAGAACGCACCGACGCCGTACTCGCGGGCCAGCTGCATCTGCCGGCGCATCACATCAGGAAGGCGCAGGTCGTAGAAGCCCAGCTCGCCGGGCAGGCGCGGCTGCGCATGCCCTTCGAACTGCGGCAGCGCGCGCGTCACGTTGTGCCATTCGGTGAAGCCCTCGCCCCACCAGGCGTCGTTCTCCGGAATCGGGTGGAACTGCGGCAGGTAGAACGCCACCACGGTGGCGGGCAGCGGCGATGGCAGGGTACCGGTGCGTCGTGGCGTGAAGCCGATTGCTCGACCGGCGGCCTGGTGACGCGGGCGGTGTTCCGTCTGCGCTGCCTCGGTCGCCTCGCCGCGCGGCCCACGCGGCAGCAGGTAAGCGTGCCGGTCCAGGAAACGCTGGCGCAGCCGGTCGCGCGTGGTACCCGGCATCGGGGTC
>DASRUW010000287.1:0-2482 GCA_035655255.1 Telluria sp.
GACCCCGATGCCGGGTACCACGCGCGACCGGCTGCGCCAGCGTTTCCTGGACCGGCACGCTTACCTGCTGCCGCGTGGGCCGCGCGGCGAGGCGACCGAGGCAGCGCAGACGGAACACCGCCCGCGTCACCAGGCCGCCGGGCGAGCGATCGGCTTCACGCCACGACGCACCGGTACCCTGCCGACGCCGCTGCCCGCCACCGTGGTGGCGTTCTACCTGCCGCAGTTCCACCCGATCCCGGAGAACGATGCCTGGTGGGGCGAGGGTTTCACCGAGTGGCACAACGTGACACGCGCGCTGCCGCAGTTCGAGGGGCATGCGCAGCCGCGCCTGCCCGGCGAGCTGGGCTTCTACGACCTGCGCCTTCCTGATGTGATGCGCCGGCAGATGCAGCTGGCCCGCGAGTACGGCGTCGGCGCGTTCTGCAGCTACTTCTACTGGTTCGCCGGCAAGACGTTGCTGGAAACGCCGCTGCAGCAATGGCTGGCCGACCCCGCGCTCGACCTGCCGCTGTGCCTGTGCTGGGCCAACGAGAATTGGTCGCGGCGCTGGGACGGCCGCGCCGACGACATCCTGATCGGCCAGCGGCACAGCGATGCCGACGACTTCGCCTTCATCGAACACGTTTCCCAGTACCTCACCGACCCGCGCTACCTGCGAGTCGACGGCAAGCCGCTGCTGCTGGTCTACCGCCCCGGCCTGCTGCCGGACCCGAAGGCGACCGCCGCGCGCTGGCGCGAATGGTGCCGCGCGAACGGCATCGGCGAGATCCATCTCGCCTACGTGCAGAGTTTCGACCGGGTCGACCCGCGCACGATCGGCTTCGACGCCGCGGTGGAATTTCCGCCGAACAACACCACGCCCGCGCCGATCACCGCGCGGCAGCGCCTGCTCAACCCGGACTACCGCGGCGACGTGCACGACTGGCGCGAGCTGGCGCGGCAGTCCATGGCGCAGCCCGAACCCGCCTATCCGCGCTACCCCGGCGTCAATCCGGGCTGGGACAACGAGCCGCGCCGCAGCGGTGGCGGCCGCGTGTTCGCGCACGCCTCGCCGCGCGGCTATCGCGACTGGCTGCGGCACGCCATCGGTGTCGCGCAGCAACGTTTTCCGGCGCAGCCGCTGGTCTTCGTCAACGCCTGGAACGAATGGGCCGAAGGCGCCGTGCTGGAGCCGGATACCAGGCTCGGCCATGCCTGGCTGGAGGCCACCCGTGCCGCGTTGCAGCCAGAACCGGCCGCCGATACACGCCCCTGCGCGGTGATCCACGTCTGGTATCCCGAACTGCTGGACGAACTGGTGGCGGCGCTGCGCGCCAGCGGCATCGACTGGCGCGTCGCGATCACCACCGCGCCCGAACGCGAGCAGGCCGTGCGCGAACGGGTCGCGCGGCTCGGCCTCGACGCCGAGATCGAAGTGTTCGAGAACCGCGGCCGCGACATCCTGCCGTTCCTGCACGTGGCCAACCGCCTGCTCGACGAAGGCGTGACCACCGTGCTGAAACTGCACGGCAAGCGCTCCACCCACCGCCAGGACGGCGAGACCTGGCGCCGCGAACTGCTCGACAAGCTGCTCGCGCCCGAACGCGCCGGCCGTATCGCGGCCGCCTTCCGCGACGACGCCACGCTGGGCCTGGTGCACGCCGAGCGCCACCTGCAGCCGCTGGACTACTACTGGGGTGCCAACGAAGCCAACGTCAGTTACCTCGCCCGCCGCCTCGGCATCCCCGCGCCTGATGTGGCGCGCGACAGCTTCATCGCCGGCAGCATGTTGTGGCTGCGTCCGGCCGCTTTACGCCCGCTGCTGGATGCCCACCTCGGCGTGGAGGAATTCGAGCCCGAGTCCGGCCAGCTCGACGGCACCTTGGCCCATGCCATCGAGCGCGTATTCACCCTCGCCGCCGGCGCCGGCGGCTTCCGCACCGCCGACGCTGCCACCCTGTTGGGCCTTGCCGAAACTCGGTCCCGGCCCTACCCCTACGCCCGACGCAGCGGCTGAACACCGCGACGCCCCGCCGCGCTGGCGGCCGGTTCGTACGAATGTTTGAGGCCGGGTAGAATGGTGGTTCCGCGCCCCGGCAGGGGCGGCTCCCGAGTCAAGGAATCACCGATGAAAATTCTGGTCGGCTACAAGCGCGTCGTGGACTACAACGTGCGCATCCAGGTCAAGCCCGACGGCAGCGGCGTGGTCACCGACGGCGTCAAGCTGTCTGCCAATCCGTTCGACGACATCGCGCTGGAAGAGGCGCTGCGCCTGCGCGAGAAGGGCGTGGCCGAGGAAGTCATCGTGGTTGGCATCGGTCCGGCCGACCTCACCGCGCACCTGCGCAACGGCCTGGCCATGGGCGCGAATCGCGCGATCCATGTGGTCACCGCCGACGCCGTGCAGCCGCTGACCGCCGCCCGCGTATTCCTCAAGCTGATCGAGAAGGAGCAGCCGGGCCTGGTGATCCTGGGCAAGCAGGCGATCGACGACGACGCC
>DASRUW010000288.1:0-4280 GCA_035655255.1 Telluria sp.
GAGCTGGCCTTCGACCGTCTGGTCATCGAGTGCACCGGGCTGGCCGACCCGGCACCGGTGGCGCAGACCTTCTTCGCCGACGAGGAGCTGTGCAGCCGCTACGTGCTGGACGGCATCCTCACCCTGGTCGACGCCGCCAACGCCGAGCGCCACCTGCAGGAGCCCATCGCCCAGGCCCAGGTCGGCTTCGCCGACCGCATCCTGCTGAGCAAGACCGACCTGGTCGACGCCGCCGCGGTCGAGGCGCTGAGCCAGCGCCTGGCGCGGATCAACCGCCGCGCGCCGATCCGCGTGGTCGAGCACGGGCGCATCGACCTGGCCGAGCTGCTCGACATCCGCGGCTTCAACCTCAACGCCGACGTCGCCCCGGCGCCGAGCCTGCGCCCGCTGCTCCCGGCGGCGAGCAAGGACCGCATCGCCACCCTGGTGCTGCGCAGCGAGCGGCCGCTGGACATGCAGCGCGTCAGCGACTTCATGGAGGGGCTGCTGGAGCGCCACGGCAACTCGCTGCTGCGCTACAAGGGCGTACTGGCCATCGCCGGCGAGGCGCGCCGCCTGGTGTTCCAGGGCGTGCTGCGCCTGTACGGCTTCGACTGGGATACCGAGTGGGCCGCCGACGAGCCGCGCGAGAGCGTGCTGGTGTTCATCGGCGACAACCTGCCGGAGGAGGAGCTCCGCGCCGGCTTCGCCGCACTGCAGGCCGGCGCGTAGGCGCGGCCGGCGCCCTGTTGCCCAGGCGCCTTCGCGCGTGGGGCCGCAACCGCGCCGGGGCGCGCCGTACCCGCCCCGGGCGCCGCTGTCGCTCGGCGATGGCTGCCGATGAGCGGCTCGTGCCAGTGGCCGGAGGGCGGGCCGGGAGGCTGCTACGCTCAAAAAGGCATCTAGGGAGGGGCTTTCCAATGAAGCAGGTGATGGCGCTGGTGGGCGGGGTCAAGCGGTGGTGGCAAGGGCGGCAGGGGCCTGCGGCGCGTGCGCCGGCGCAGGAGAAGACCCTGCGGGATCTGATGGCGGAGCAGGGCTGTGACGCGAGCGGGCGAAAGGCTGACCCGCTGCCTGCGGGGCGGCAGCATGCCACGCCGGGGCAGGCTGCGATCTTCGTCGCCGAGTTCAGCTACGGTAATGCGGATGGCTCGTCGTGCCAGCGGCGGGTCTGTGTGGTCGGGCTGAACGACGGCGGCTTCCATGGCGGATGCCATCCGGACAACCGCATCCAGGCATTTTCCTGGAACAGGGTGCGGGGCCTGATGAAGATCGTCGACTCGGGGGAGATGCTCGGCCCGAAAGAGGTGATGGCGCGGTACGGCTGACGGGGCAGGCCCTGGACGAGGGCCCCACAACGAAGAAACCCGGCGCCAGGCCGGGTTTCTTGTTTGCTGCGGTGCAGCGCTGACGCTTACTTGCCGTACACCGGCAGCTTGGCGCAGACGGCCTTGACCTTCTCGCGCACGGCGTCGATCACCGATTCGTCGCCCATGTTCTGCAGGATGTCGCAGATCCAGCCGGCCAGCTCGCGGCACTCGGCTTCCTGGAAGCCGCGGGTGGTGACCGCCGGGGTGCCGATGCGCAGGCCGGAGGTGACGAACGGCGAACGCGGGTCGTTCGGCACGGCGTTCTTGTTGACGGTGATGAAGGCGCGGCCCAGGGCGGCGTCCGCGTCCTTGCCGGTGATGTCCTGCTTGATCAGGCTGAGCAGGAACAGGTGGTTCTGGGTGCCGCCGGAGACCACGTCGAAGCCGCGGTCGACGAATACCTGGGCCATGGCCTGGGCGTTCTTCACCACCTGCTGCTGGTAGGCCTTGAACTCGGGGCTCAGCGCTTCCTTGAAGCACACGGCCTTGGCGGCGATCACGTGCATCAGCGGGCCGCCCTGGCCGCCCGGGAACACGGCGGAGTTCAGCTTCTTCTCGATCTCTTCGTTGGCCTTGGCCAGGATCAGGCCGCCGCGCGGGCCGCGCAGGGTCTTGTGGGTGGTGGTGGTGACCACGTCGGCGAACGGTACCGGGTTCGGGTACACGCCGGCGGCGACCAGACCGGCCACGTGGGCCATGTCGACGAACAGGTAGGCACCGACCTTGTCGGCGATGGCGCGGAAGCGCGGGAAGTCCAGCACCTGCGAGTAGGCGGAGAAGCCGGCGATGATCATCTTCGGCTGGTGCTCGACGGCCAGGCGCTCGACCTCGTCGTAGTCGATCAGGCCGGTTTCCGGGTTCAGGCCGTACTGCACGGCGTGGTAGATCTTGCCGGAGAAGTTGACGCTGGCGCCGTGGGTCAGGTGGCCGCCGTGGGCCAGGCTCATGCCCAGCACGGTGTCGCCCGGCTTGACCAGCGCCTGGAACACCGCGGCGTTGGCCTGGGAGCCGGCGTGCGGCTGGACGTTGGCGTAGTCGGCGCCGAACAGGGCCTTGGCGCGGTCGATGGCCAGTTGCTCGACGATGTCGACGTACTCGCAGCCGCCGTAGTAGCGCTTGTGCGGGTAGCCTTCGGCGTACTTGTTGGTCAGCACGCTGCCCTGGGCTTCCATCACCGCCGGGCTGGTGTAGTTCTCGGAGGCGATCAGCTCGATGTGTTCTTCCTGGCGCTGGGCTTCTTGCTCCATGGCGGCAAACAGGTCGGCGTCAAAGCGGGCGAGGGTCAAATCACGGCTGAACATGGTGGTCCTCTGAGGATCGGGGCGAATAGGGGAAAGCAAAGGAAACATTCTACCCGAATGGCGCGCCACTGGCACATGAAAGGCGGTCAGCTGGCGGACAAGCGGCGTTCATCTGCCGCCGGCGCAGCAGCAGGCATGGCGCCGGTCCGCCAATCCCCGCGGTTTGCCCTGACTGGCGCATTTCGGGTAGCTTTGCGCCACGCGCGCGAGGCGCCGGCTGGCCGCAAGAGACCGCCGCCACCGCTGCCCGCCCATCCAGTCGTCAATCATTCAGGTCCGTCATGGCTCAATACGTATTCACCATGCATCGGCTCGGCAAGGTCGTGCCGCCGAAGCGCCAGATCCTCAAGGACATCTCCCTGTCGTTCTTCCCCGGCGCCAAGATCGGCGTGCTCGGCCTGAACGGCGCGGGCAAGTCGACCCTGCTGCGCATCATGGCCGGCGTCGACACCGAGTTCGAGGGCGAGGCCCGGCCGATGCCGGGGATCAAGATCGGCTACCTGCCGCAGGAGCCGCAGCTCGATCCGGAGAAGAGCGTGCGCGAGATCGTCGAGGAGGCGGTCGGCGAGATCAAGCAGGCCCAGGCCCGCCTCGACGAGGTGTACGCCGCCTACGCCGAGCCGGACGCCGACTTCGACGCGCTGGCCGCCGAGCAGGCCAAGCTGGAGGCCATCCTGCAGGCCGCCGACGGCCACAACCTCGAGCGCCAGCTGGAGGTCGCCGCCGACGCCCTGCGCCTGCCGGCCTGGGACGCCAAGATCGAACACCTGTCCGGTGGCGAGAAGCGCCGCGTGGCGCTGTGCCGTCTGCTGCTGTCGGCCCCCGACATGCTGCTGCTCGACGAACCGACCAACCACCTGGACGCCGACTCGGTGGCCTGGCTGGAGCGCTTCCTCCACGACTTCCCCGGCACCGTGGTGGCGATCACCCACGACCGCTACTTCCTCGACAACGTCGCCGGCTGGATCCTCGAACTGGACCGCGGCCAGGGCATCCCCTTCGAGGGCAACTACTCGCAGTGGCTGGAATCCAAGGCTGCCCGTCTGGCCCAGGAAGCCAAGGCCGAAGCCTCCCACGCCAAGGCCATGAAGGCCGAGCTGGAGTGGGTGCGCCAGGGCGCCAAGGCCCGCCAGGCCAAGTCCAAGGCGCGCCTGCAGCGTTTCGAGGAGATGCAGTCGCAGGAATTCCAGAAGCGCAGCGAGACCAACGAGATCTACATCCCGGCCGGTCCGCGCCTGGGCGACAAGGTCATCGAGTTCCACGGCGTGTGCAAGGGCTACGGCGAGCGCCAGCTGATCGACGACCTGACCTTCAGCGTGCCGAAGGGCGCCATCGTCGGGGTGATCGGTGGCAACGGCGCGGGTAAGTCGACCCTGTTCCGCATGATCCTCGGCAAGGAGCAGCCGGACGCCGGCACCATCGAGATCGGCGAGACCGTGCAGATCGCCAGCGTCGACCAGAGCCGCGAGAACCTCGACGGCAGCAAGACCGTGTGGGAGCAGGTCTCCGACGGCTTCGACATGATCAAGGTCGGCAGCTACGAGGTGCCGTCGCGCGGCTACGTCGGCCGCTTCAACTTCAAGGGCGGCGACCAGCAGAAGTTCGTCAAGGACCTCTCCGGCGGTGAGCG
>DASRUW010000289.1:0-2296 GCA_035655255.1 Telluria sp.
CGCCACTCCGGCTCATGCCAGCGCGCGCAATGCGCGAAGATGAAGGACAGCACCGCTTCCTGGTTCGCCAGCTGGTCCGGATGCGCCGCCTTCCACTGCTCGAACTGAGCGGCCAGGCCCGGCACGGTGCGCAGCAGCTCCTCGGCATGGTCCTCGAACACGTAGTCGGAAAACGCTTCCTTCTTTTCCAACACCGCGTTGAAGAAGCCCCAGCGGAAGAAGCTGTCGTGGGCCAGCGGCTCCAGCGTCTCCACCGCGTAGCGCGCCTTGTCCTGGTCGAGCGGAATCCACCAGTCGCCGGCCTTGAGCGTGACCTCGCCGGTGCGCGTCTCGAGGTCCACGTGGTCGTGGTACATGTGACCTTCGTAGGCATGCGGGCGCGGCGTCACGTCCTTGATGTGGTAGTACTGCACGCGCTCGACGCGGTCGGCGGCGATGCGCTCCATCCGCACGCCGTTCAGCTGCAGGCGCTCGGCCGCTTCGCGCCAGGCCTGCGGCAGGACGTAGGCGCGCGGCACGCGCACGCTCACGTCGGCGCGGAAGCGGTTGAAATAGAGGATGTCGCGTTCCCACGGTTCGCTGCGGTCGTAGTACAGGCGGGTGTAGTTCCCCAGCTTGCTCGGCTTGTGCTTGGCGGCGTAGCCCTTGAAGCGGAAGCGGCCCGGGTTGGCCTCGTCCAACGTCCAGTGCACGGCGCGTTCGGCCGGACGCTCGGCGCGGGCGGCGCGGCGCAGCGCCCGGATGTTCTCGCCATGGCGCACCGTGAACGCCAGCGCGCTTTCCACCAGCGCGCGCATCGACTCGTAGCGGTCCGCGAAGGGCTTGAGCATGTGCGTCTCCGGCATGAAGCCGATGGTGTGGTGCAGGGCCGCGTAGCCGGTCGAGAAGCGCGGCGTCTCGAGAAACTCCGCGATGCCGTCGTCGGGCGCATCCTTGATCGGGTTCACGTAGGGGCACATCGGCCAGCCGCGCGTTTCCATGTCCGCGAACAGCGCTGGCAGCATGGTCTCGCGCAGGAAGCCGCCGAGCGCGCCGCCCAGCTTGTCCGCCTGCGTGTGGATCAGGGTCATGGTGTAGGTGTAGTCCGCGCCGTTGGAGGTGTGGGTGTCCACCATCACGTCCGGGTCCCAGGCCGTGAAGAAGCGGTTGAACACCTGGGCCGCCAGCGAATCGCACTTCACGAAGTCACGGTTCAGGTCCAGGTGGCGCGCGTTGCCGCGAAAGCCGAACTGCTCCGGCCCCTCCTGGTTCACGCGCGAGGTGTCGGCGCGGTTGTGGCTCCCGTCCACGTTGTACAGGGGGATGAACAGGAACACGGTGCGGCCCAGCGCGGCGCGGCGCTCGGGCTGCAGGCAGAAGTCGCGCACCAGGGCCATGCAGCCGTCGATGCCTTCCGGCTCGCCCGGATGGATGCCGTTGTTGTTGAAGAAGACCGGCCGGTTCTGGGCCTTGAGCGCGGCACGGTCGAGCACGCCGTCGGACGTGATGACGCCCGCATGCATGGGAATGCCGGCGTCGGACACGCCGATCTGCTCGAAGCGCAGCAAGTCCGGAAAGCGCCGCGCCAGGTCCTCGTAGAAGGCGATGCAGTCGGCGTGGGTGGTGGTCTGGTTGCGGTTGCCCCGTTCGTAGGGCGTCGACAGTGCGTCTGCCATGGTGCTGTCCGTTGAAAAGAAGCGAAACCGCTACGATACCGCAAGCGGCAAAACGATGCCGATGGTCGTGCCTTCGTCGGGCTTGGAAGCAATCGAAATTGTGCCGCCCATCGCCACCACGCGTTCGCGCATGCCGATGATGCCGATGCCTTCGCTGGCGCGCTCCACGTCGAAGCCGCTGCCATCGTCGTGAACCGTAATGCCGAGCGCATGCTCACCCACTTCCATCATCACCTTGGCCTGGGTCGCAGTGGCGTGCTTCATGATGTTCGACAGCGCCTCCTGCACGATGCGGTAGGCCGAGATCGCGATCTCGCCGCCGATGCGCGAGAAATCGCCCTCGGCCTGCACTTCGAAGCTGCATTCGCTGCTGTTGTAGTGGCGCGCCATCTCCTCGACGGCGCCGTCCAGGCCCAGCATGTCCAGCACCTCCGGGCGCAGGCGGCGCACCAGGCGCCGGCCGCTCGCGTACAAGTCCAGCGTGAGCTTGGTGATGGCGGCGGATTTCTGCTTGATCTCGTCCACTTCGGGCGTGGAGGGCAGCTTGTCGGCCAGCTGCTTGATGGCCTGCGATTCCAGGCGCGCGGCGATCAGGGACGCGTTCAATTCGTCGTGGATCTCCACCGCGATGCTCTTGCGCT
>DASRUW010000290.1:0-5790 GCA_035655255.1 Telluria sp.
AGCGCGCCAAGGCCCTCCAGGAAAAAGCCTGGGGCCAAGTGGAAGCAGCCAAGGCGTAATAATTGTTTGACATCATCTGTCGCGACACAAAGAAAAGAGGACTGAATGGCGAGTAACAACGTAGCCCAATTTGCCACCGAGCTGAAGATGCCAGCCGACGTGCTGCTCACGCAGTTGCGTTCGGCCGGCGTCGAGAAAAGTTCGGCGTCAGATCCATTGTCGAAAGATGATAAGGACAAGCTGCTCAACCACCTGCGCCGCGCGCACGGTGCGACGGAATCGACCGAGAAGAAAAAGATCACGCTGACCCGCAAGGAAACCACCGAGATCAAGCAGGCCGACGCCACCGGCAAGACCCGCTCGATCCAGGTGGAAGTGCGCAAGAAGCGCACCTTCGTGCAGCGCGACGACGTCGTGGCCGCGCCTGCCGCCAAGCCGGCCGAACCGGTCGTGGATGCGGCCGAGCAGGCCCGCCGCGAGGATGAGGCGCGCCGCCAGTCCGAACTGATCGCCCGCCAGGAAGCGGAACTGCGCGAGAAGCAGGAGCGCCTGGCCAAGCTGGAAGCCGAGAAGGACGCCCAGGCCAAGGCCGAAGCCGAGGAAGCCAAGCGCCGCGCGGAAGAGGAGGCCAAGCAGGCCGCCGCCGCCGCATCGGAGGAGTCCAAGGCCGCCGCCGCCGCCGAATCGAAGGCCAAGTCCGAGCTTGCCGCCAAGGAGGCCGCCGAGCGCGCCGCCGCCAACGAGCGTGCACGCAAGGCCGTGGCCGACGAAGTGGCCCAGATCAAGGCCATGATGGCCCAGCCGCGCCGCGTGATGAAGGCCCCCGAGCCGACCCCGGCGCCGGAAGCGGTCAAGCCGAAAACCGCGGAAGGCACGCTGCACAAGCCCGCCGACCGCAAGCCGGCCGGCACCGCCGGCCGCGAAGACAAGAAGCCCGCCGTCGGCGACAAGAAGTCGATCAAGTCGGCCAACGTGGCCTCGACCTGGTCGGATGAAGCCAAGAAGCGCGGCGCCCCGGGCGGCGCCAAGACGCGTGGCGGCGCCGGTGCGCCGTCCGGCCGCGACGGTTGGCGCAGCGGCGGCAAAGGTGGCCGCCGTCATGGCCACCACGACGACCGCGAATCGAATTTCCAGGCGCCGACCGAAGCCATCGTGCGCGACGTGCACGTGCCGGAGACCATCACCGTGGCCGAACTGGCGCACAAGATGGCCGTCAAGGCATCCGAGGTCATCAAGCAGCTGATGAAGCTGGGCCAGATGTGCACCATCAACCAGGTGTTGGACCAGGAAACGGCCATGATCGTGGTCGAGGAGATGGGCCACAAGGCGTTCGCCGCCCAGCTGGACGATCCGGAAGCGATGCTGGCCGAGCCGGGCGAGCACGCCCACTTCGAGTCCAAGCCGCGCGCCCCGGTGGTCACCGTCATGGGCCACGTGGACCACGGCAAGACCTCGCTGCTGGACTACATCCGCCGCGCCAAGGTGGCGGCGGGCGAGGCCGGCGGCATTACCCAGCACATCGGCGCGTATCACGTCGACACGCCGCGCGGCATGGTCACCTTCCTGGATACCCCGGGTCACGAGGCCTTTACCGCGATGCGTGCGCGCGGCGCGAAAGCGACCGACATCGTCATCCTGGTGGTGGCGGCCGACGACGGCGTGATGCCGCAGACGAAGGAAGCGATCGCCCACGCGAAAGCGGCCGGCGTGCCGCTGGTCGTCGCGATCAACAAGATCGACAAGCAGGGCGCCAACCTCGAACGCGTGACCCAGGAACTGGTCGGCGAAGGCGTGGTGCCGGAAGAATACGGCGGCGACTCGCCCTTCGTGCCGGTGTCGGCCAAGACCGGCCAGGGCATCGACAGCCTGCTGGAAAACGTGCTGCTGCAGGCCGAAGTGCTGGAGCTCAAAGCGCCGGTGGATTCGCCCGCGCACGGCCTGGTGGTGGAAGCCCGCCTGGACAAGGGCCGCGGCCCGGTTGCGACCATCCTGGTGCAGTCCGGCACCCTGCGCCGCGGCGACGTGGTGCTGGCCGGCTCCTCCTATGGCCGCGTGCGCGCCATGCTGGACGAAAACGGCAAGCCGATCGCCGAAGCCGGTCCCTCGATCCCGGTCGAGATCCAGGGCCTGTCCGACGTGCCGAGCGCCGGCGAGGAAGCCCTGGTGATGGCCGACGAGCGCAAGGCGCGCGAGATCGGTCTGTTCCGTCAAGGTAAATTCCGCGACGTCAAACTGGCCAAGCAGCAGGCTGCCAAGCTGGAGAACATGTTCGACCAGATGGCCGAAGGCGAAGTCAAGAACCTGCCGCTCATCGTCAAGACCGACGTGCAGGGTTCGCAGGAAGCGCTGGTCGGCTCGCTGCAGAAGCTGTCGACCTCCGAAGTGCGGGTGCAGATCGTCCACGCGGCGGTCGGCGGCATCTCGGAATCGGACGTCAACCTGGCCGTCGCGTCGAAGGCCGTCATCATCGGCTTCAACGCCCGCGCCGACGCCCAGGCCCGCCGCCTGGCCGAAGCCAACGGCGTGGACATCCGCTACTACAACATCATCTATGACGCGATCGAAGATGTGAAGGCGGCGCTGTCGGGCATGCTGGCGCCGGAGAAGCGCGAGCAGGTCACCGGCATGGTCGAGATCCGCCAGGTCATCATGGTGTCGAAGGTCGGCGCCGTGGCGGGCTGCCTGGTGGTGGACGGCGTGGTCAAGCGTACCTCCTCGGTGCGCCTGCTGCGCAACAACATCGTCGTGTGGACGGGCGAGATCGAATCGCTCAAGCGCTTCAAGGACGACGTCAAGGAAGTCAAGGCCGGCTTCGAATGCGGTCTGTCGCTCAAGGGCTACAACGAAATCCAGGTGGGCGACAACCTGGAAGTGTTCGAAGTGCAGGAAATCGCCCGTACCCTGTAAGCGCAGCAACCGTCATCCCCGCACAGGCGGGGACCTCTGCGCGCATGATCAGAGGTCCCCGCCTGCGCGGGGATGACCATTTTGGAAGAAGACCATGGCAAGGCATAGCAAGAGCATTCCCGGGCGCGGCGTACGCGTGGCGGACCAGATCCAGAAGGACTTGTCCGAGCTGATCGCGTTCGAACTGAAGGACCCGCGCGTGGGCATGATCACCTTGTCCGAAGTCCAGCTCACGCCGGACTACGCGCATGCCAAGGTGTTTTTCACCACGTTCAAGGACGACCCCGAGAGCATCGCCCAGACCCTCCAGGGCCTGCAGAAGGCGGCCGGCTTCCTGCGCAACGAGCTCGGCAAGCGCCTGCACATCCACACCCTGCCGCAGCTGCATTTCGTGCACGACACCTCGACCGCGCGCGGCATGGAGCTGTCGGCCCTGATCGACAAGGCGAACGCCACGCGGGCCAAGGACGCGGACGAGCAGTGAAGAAACCCCGTGAGCTGGTCGACGGCGTCCTGCTGCTCGACAAACCCGTGGGGCTCTCGTCCAACGACGCCCTGATCAAGGCCAAGCGCCTCCTCAACGCCGCCAAGGCCGGCCACACCGGCACCCTCGATCCCTTCGCCACCGGCCTGTTGCCGCTGTGCTTCGGCGAGGCGACCAAGTTTTCCCAGGACCTGCTGGAAGCGGACAAGACCTACGAGACGGTGGTCCACCTCGGCGTGCGCACCACCACCGGCGACACGGAGGGCGATGCCGTCGAGACCCTGCCCGTAGCGGTCACGCGCGCGCAGATCGACGCTGTGCTGGCGCGCTTCCGCGGCCCGATCAAGCAGGTGCCGCCGATGTACTCGGCCTTGAAGCGCGACGGCAAGGCGTTGTACGAATACGCCCGAGAAGGCATCACGCTGGAGCGCGAGGCGCGCGACGTCACCATCCACCGGCTGGAACTGCTGGCGTATGAGGCGCCGTACCTGACGCTGGCGGTCACCTGCAGCAAAGGCACCTACATCCGCGTGCTGGGCGAAGACATCGGCGCCGCGCTTGGCTGCGGCGCGCACCTGAAGGAACTGCGCCGCACCGGCGTGGGCGCGCTGAACGGGGAGCACATGGTCACGCTGGACGCGCTGGCCGCACATCCCGCGCCGCGTTCCCTGCTGGCGCCGGTCGACGCGCTGCTGTCGACCTTTCCGCGCATCGACCTGCCCGAGCCGGCGGCCGCGCGCTTCCTGCAGGGCCAGCGCATCGCCCTCGGCAAGGAAGGCATCGTCCACACTGCCCAGCCGGGCCGCGTGCGGGTCTATCAGGCGGAGCGATTGCTCGGCACCGCCCAGCTCCACGCCCACGGCCTGCTGGCCCCGGAACGCCTGGTCCGCGCCTGATCCCTGGCGGCGGCAGCGTGATCCCCGTCATCCCCGCGGAAGCGGGGACCCCTGGTAAGTCGCTGTCAACAAGCGATGGTGGCAACGCCCCGCACCAGAGGCCCCCGCCTTCGCGGGGGTGACGGGTAGCGCCGCAGCACGTGCTATAATCGTGGGTTTCCGATTTCGCGGCGGTCGCCCGCGAGCATTCTCCTAGAAAAGTCATGTCGAATACCAAACGCGCCCTGCGCAACATCGCCATCATCGCCCACGTGGACCATGGCAAGACCACGCTCGTGGACAAGCTGCTGCGCCAGTCCGGCACCTTCCGCGAAAACCAGCAGGTCGAGAACCGCGTGATGGACTCGAACGACCTGGAGAAGGAACGCGGCATCACCATCCTGGCCAAGAACTGCGCGGTCGAATACGGCGGCACCCACATCAACATCGTCGACACCCCGGGCCACGCCGACTTCGGCGGCGAAGTCGAGCGCGTGCTGTCGATGGTGGACTCGGTGCTGCTGCTGGTCGACGCCCAGGAAGGCCCGATGCCCCAGACCCGCTTCGTGACCCGCAAGGCGCTGGCCCAGGGCCTGAAGCCCATCGTCGTGGTCAACAAGATCGACCGTCCGGGCGCGCGTCCGGAGTGGGTGATCAACCAGACCTTCGAACTGTTCGACAAGCTCGGCGCGACCGACGAACAGCTCGACTTCCCGGTGGTGTACGCCTCGGCCCTGAACGGCTACGCCAGCCTGGACCCGACCGTGCGCGAAGGCGACATGAAGCCGCTGTTCGACGCCATCCTGGAACACGTGCCGGTGCGCGACGACGACCCGGACGGTCCCCTGCAGCTGCAGATTTCCTCGCTCGACTACTCGTCCTACGTGGGCAAGATCGGCATCGGCCGGATCAAGCGCGGCCGCGTGCGCGCCCTGCAGGACGTGATCCTGGTGGACGGCCCCGGCGCCACCCCGACCAAGGGCCGCATCAACCAGGTCCTCAAGTTCAAGGGCCTGGAGCGCGTGCTGGTCGATGAAGCCCAGGCCGGCGACATCGTCCTGATCAACGGTATCGAAGACCTGAACATCGGCACCACCGTGTGCGCCCCGGACACCCCGGACGCGCTGCCGATGCTGACCGTGGACGAGCCGACCCTGACCATGAACTTCATGGTGAACACGTCCCCGCTGGCCGGGCGCGAAGGCAAATTCGTGACCTCGCGCCAGCTGCGCGAGCGCCTGGAGCGCGAGCTCAAGGCCAACGTCGCGCTGCGCGTGGCGCCGACCGACGACGACACCATCTTCGAAGTGTCGGGCCGCGGCGAGCTGCACCTGACCATCCTGCTGGAGAACATGCGCCGCGAAGGCTTCGAGCTGGCCGTGTCGCGTCCGCGCGTGGTGTACAAGATGATCGACGGCGTGCGTCACGAGCCGTACGAGATGCTGACCGTGGACGTGGAAGAGGCGAACCAGGGCGGCGTGATGGAAGAACTGGGCCGCCGCCGTGGCGACCTGCAGAACATGG
>DASRUW010000291.1:0-2214 GCA_035655255.1 Telluria sp.
GCCGCCGAGCGCGCCGCCGCCCAGGCCGCGCAGGCCGAAATGGCCGCGCTGCGCGAACTGGCTGCCGCCCAGGCCAAGCGCGCCGAGGAAGCCGAAGCCAAGGCGACACTGGCCCAGGAGCTGGCCGCGGCCGAGCAGGCCTGCGCCGCAGCGGAACGCGAAGCCATCTCATTGATGGAGCAGAAACTGGTCGCGCGCCGCCACAAGGCCGCCGCCGACGAACGCGCCAACGCCGCCATCGCGGCGCGCGTCGAATCCGAGCAAGCCGCCTGCATGGCCGCCAAGGCCCGCGCCGAAGCGGAAGAGGAAAAAGCCACCCTGGCGCGCCAGGCCGAAGTCGCCGCCGAGATCGCGGCCCAGGCCGCCGTCGACAAGCGCAATGCCCAGCGCCTCCTGCTGGAAACGTCCCAGGCCCACGCCGAGATGCAACGCAAGGCGGCCCTGACCACCCAGCAGATGGCCAAAGCCAAGCAGGAATTGCTGGCGCTGGAACAGCAGCGCGGCGCGGCCGACGCGGCCGCCCTGGAAGCCCTGCAGGCAAACGTGGCCGAGCAGCGCCAGCAATGCCTGCTGGCCGAGGAAAGCGCGGCGGAAGCCCAGCAGCGCCACGCATCGGCCTCGCTGACCCGTCAAGTCATCGAGCGCCTCACGCAGATCGTTTAACCGGGATAGGCGCGCAGCACCTTCTGGCGCAGGACGAGGATGGCCGCGCCGGCGATCCACAGCGGGATCTCGGCCGGGTCGGAGGTGGAGGCGTGACCGAAGTCGGTCAGCTCGCCGTTGGCGAAGCAGGCGCCCGCGCTCACCCCGAGGATGAACGTAAAGACGGCGGTGCGCGCACGGCGAAAAATCGGGTTGGCAGAAAAATTCATGGCCCGGATCTTAACATTTCGGCAGCAATGCGGGAAATGATGGTTCGTAAATCGTGCGCGCTTCATGTTGCTTCCAAGCCTCAAAAAAGCGCGTAAGATGGATTTATGCTTGCTGAGTTGACACTTGTGGTGCTGGTCGACACCGCGACCGAGATGCCGATGGCCCGTTTCGAGCACGGCCGTCTGGTCGAGGGCATCCACAAGGACATCGGCGAAGCCCTGGCCCGCAAGCTGGGCCGCCGGGCCGAATTCGTGGCCTTGCCGCGCAAGCGCATCGAAACGGCGCTGGCCTCCGGCGCGGCCGACGTGCTGTGCAGCTACGTGCCGGAATGGCTGGACGGCAGTTTCGCCTGGACCCGGCCCTTCGTCCCCATCACGGAAGTCCTGGTCACCGATGCGCGCGCGCCGCGCCCGCTGGCGCTGCAGGACGTGGCCGGGCAGCCGGTCGGCACCGTGCTCGGCTTCTCCCATCCGGAGATCGACAGCGTGCTGGGCAGGCAGTTCATCCGGGCGGACGGGCCCAGCACCCTCACCAATCTGCGCAAGCTGGCCGCCGGGCGCGTGCGGCACGCCCTGACCAGCGGCAGCTTCCTCGACTATCGCCGCAAGCTGGGCGATCCGGTCCTGGTCATCCATCCGCCCCTGCTGGTCAAGACCTATGCGGGGCAATGCGCGGTGTCGCCCCGCGGCCACGTGGCCGTGCCCGAGCTCGACCAGGCCATCGGCCGGATGCTGGCCGAAGGCGCGGTCGACGCCATCTTTGCGCGCTATCGCTGATCAGACGTTGTCTTCGAGGGCCGGCTGGGTGCTGCCGGCGGCGAGGGTGATGCGCGTCTTCTTGAGCAGGGGGCTGGCCGGCTTGCTGCCGTCGGCGTTGAGCGGCTTGACCTTGTGGAATACGACCTGGAAGCTCTGCGCCGTCACCGAAGCGATGGCGAAGCCCTGGGCGTTGTGGTCCGCGTAGACGAAGTCGGGGTTGTTGCCCTTGATGACGGCGTCGAAGGTCTGCGGCGTGGCCACCAGCGGCGCCAGCGGCGTACCGCCCGCGCCCGCGTGCAGGTAGCTGTAGAACGAGTCCGAGCTGATGCCGGCCGCGACGAAGTCCACCGCCACCGGCGTGCCCACGGCGGGGTCCGGGTTATCGCGGATCACCCCGCACTGGAAGGCGTGCAGGTCACCCGTGATGGCCACCACGTTCCGGATGTTCTGCGCCTTCAGGTAGCCCATCAGGTCGGCGCGCGCGGTCGGATATCCGTCCCAGGCGTCGGCGTTGACCACGTACTGGTTGTTGTACGGGGCGGGGGCGCTGGCGCGCAGGTCGATCCACATGCGGTTCAAGGTG
>DASRUW010000292.1:0-12970 GCA_035655255.1 Telluria sp.
ATGCTCCTGACGATGGCCAGGCCCAGACCGAGCCCGCCGCGCGAGCGGTCCAGCGCCTGGCGCTCCTGCACGAACTTGTCGAACAGGAGGGGCAGCGTTTCCGGCGCGATGCCGATGCCGTTGTCCGCCACCTCGATGACGGCCTGGCCGTCCTCGGCGCGCACGCGCAGGTCGATCTGCCCGCAGGGATTGGTGTACTTGGCGGCGTTGGTAAGCAGGTTGGACAGCACCTGGGTGAAGCGCATCGGGTCGGCCATCACGAAGAGGCCGGTGTTGGGCACGTCCAGGTGCAGGCGGTGGCAGCGCTCCTCGAACAACGGGCTGGTGGTCTCGACGGCCTGCGCCACCAGGCGCGACAGCTCGGCGCGCTCCGGCCGCAACTCGATCTTGCCGCGCGCGATGCGCGCCACGTCCAACAGGTCGTCCACCAGCCGCACCAGGTGCTGGGCCTGGCGCTCGATGATGGCGTGCTCCTTTTCCGCGCCGCGCACGTTCTTCAGGCGCAGCAGGTCGAGGGCGATCAGGATCGGCGAGAGCGGATTGCGCAGTTCGTGCCCGAGCATGGCGAGGAATTCGTCCTTGGCGCGGTCCAGGTCGGCCAGGGTGGCGGCCCGCCGGGCCTGTTCTTCCGCGCCGGACGCCTTTTCCACGGCGGAGGCGACCTGGCCGGCCACCAGCTCGAAGAAGCTGAGATAGTCCGCGTCCAGCCGCCGCACGGCGGAGACACCGGCCACCAGCACGCCCACCGGTTGCGCGCGGCCGGCCATCGCCAGCGGCAGCAGCACGGCTTGGGACAGCGGCTGGCGCGCCAGTCCGCACGGCAGCCCGGCCAGCCCGCCGATGGGCGCGATGCGCGGCTGGCCCGTGCGCAGCACCTCGGCCACGGGGAACGGCGCGCCCGCGGCCTCCCCGTCCAGCACGACCTGGCTCGGCGCCAGTTCCGTGCAGGGCGCCACGCCGGCCACGGCCTGCAGCACGGCGTGGCGTCCGTCCGGGTCGGCCAGGTACAGCAGGGCGAAGGGAATGTCGGCGGGATTGGCCGCCAGCGCCGCCACCGCCGTCGCGCAGGCGCCGGCCACGGTGGTCTCGCCCAGGGCGGAGGCGCTCAGGCGCGACACGGTCGCCAGGCGGCGCGCCGTCAGGTTGGTGGCGGTGACGTCCGTGGTCGGGCAGAACAGGCCGCCGGCCTGCCCGCTCTCGTCCGTGATGGGACTGTAGGAGAAGGAATACCAGGCCTCCTCCAGGAAGCCGGCGCGGTTGATGAACAGCTGCACGTCGTCCACGTAGCTGGCCTCGCCATGCAGCAGCACCTTGTCCGCCAGCGGACCGCAGAAGTCCCAGACCTCGGCCCAGACCTCGTCGGCCGGGCGGCCCAAGGCCCAGGGATGCTTGGCTTCGCCCAGCACCTCGACATAGGCATCGTTGTAAAGAAAGGTGGCCTGCGGTCCCCACCCGATCCACATGGGGTGGCGCGAATTGAGCATGAGGCTGACCGCCGTGCGCAGGCTGTGCGGCCAGCGTTCCAGCGGGCCGAGCGGCGTTGCCGACCAGTCATTCTGTGCGATCAGGGCGCCCAACTCCCCCGGCGAGGCGAGAAAGCCCAGGCCGTCGCTCACTCGGCGCAGCGACGCGGCGCCACGCGGATTTCCCATCGGGACTCCCTAAGATTTGGTGCGGCCGCGGGCGCGGCCGAAATGTTCTTGGTGCTTGTACACTAACGTTAGCACAGGTACTAAGATGAACCGCGCACGTTTTGTCCGCCGCTGGCGCGACCGCGGCCGCCCCCTCACCGATGGCGAAGCCGGGCTCGCCTGGGCGGTGTTCGGCCATGCCCTCGACCCGGACCGGGTGCGGGTGCACGCCCGCGGCTTCCTGCCGTTCGGCCTGCAATGGCGCGACACGGCCATGTCCCCGGACGGCGACATCTGGTTCACGCCGCAGCGGGCGCGGCCCGACTTCGCGGCCGCGCCGCTGCACGAGCGCCGCTGGTTCGTGCACGAGCTGACCCACGTGTGGCAGCACCAGCGCGGCTACCCCGTGCTGCTGCGCGGCGCGCTGCGCCTGTTTCTCGATTACCGGTATGTCCTGGCGCCGCACAAGCGCCTGGGGGACTACGACATGGAGGCCCAGGGCGATCTGCTGGGCGACTGGTTCGCCCTGCGCCACCTGGGCGCGCCGGAAGTCATGCGCCAGCCGGAGTACGTCCACGCGCTGGCGCTGTTCGAGACGGTGCTGGCCGATTTCCTGGCCGACCCGCTCGACCGCGCCAGCCTGCCGCGCTGGCGCTCGCGTTGAAGTCAACGGCGCCCGGCCCAGGCCGGCAGCTCGAGGCTGTCCAGGGTGTTCTTGAACAGCAGCCCGAGCTCGGTGTCGCCTTCCAGCTGCAGGCGGCGGGCGAAGAACAGGGTGTCCGGGTCCTCTTCGCGCCGCGCCAGGCGCACCAGGTCGTGCACGCAGGCGCCGATGGTGAGGTCGGGCTGCCCGCCCGCGGGCAGCGGTTCGAAGCGGCCACCCTGCCAGCGGAAGTCGAACTGCACGCAGGCGTCCGTGACGCGCAGGCGCAGGGGCCGGCCCTCGAGCTGCACGCGCACGTCGGCCGGCAGTTGCGGGCCCAGCACCGTCGACAGCGCGCGGCTGAACAGCCAGGAGCCGGGCCGGGCCGGCAGGCGCCCCAGCAGGCGCGCGAACGGCGGCGGAATCAGGTAGGTCGCGCCCTCGCGCATACTCGCATTCATGCCACCGCCTCCACCAGGTTCATGCCCGGTTCGCCATGCCAGAAGCCGTTGCACGGCGCCCCCGGCAGCAGCGGCGCCAGCCGGGCCATCGCCTCGTCGGCAGCCAGCGTCCCGCGCCGCACCGCGTCGTACAGCGCGATCACTTGCGGCATGTGCTGCGACTGCGGCGACAGGCGCAGCGCATCCACGCCGAGCGCTGCGATATCCGGCAGTTCGCGCAGCAGCACGTGCACGCCGGCCGACTGGGTCTGGGTGCCGTTCAGGACCAGGAAGGGCTGGTGCTCGCGCGTCTGCAGCAGCAGCCCGTCCGGATACTGGATGCAGGTGAAGCCGCAGTCGTCCTTGGGCAGGTTGCGGTTGCGGGCCGTGAAGCAGCGCGCCGAGAACGCGAGCGGCATGCGGCCGAAGGCGAACAGCTCGGTCTCCAGGCCCGCCGGCTTACCGGCCATCATCTCGGCCAGGGCCGCGCGCTTCATCTCCAGCGGCGGCACCCAGCGGCGCGCGCCGCGCTCGGCCATCAGGTTCAGCGTCTCGCGGTTGTAGACGTTCAGGTGCGGTCCCGCCACGAACGGGCGGCCGCCCACGCAGCCGACCGCGCCGAAGTCGTTCGCCTCGACCAGGAAGCGGCCGTTGTCCGTGATGCGGCGCATGGCGGTGACGTCGGTGTTGGCCTCGATCAGGGCCATGGTGGAGAGCACCACTTCCTTGCCGTGGTCGGCCAGCATGGCGGCCAGTTCCAGCCAGTCGGAGGCGCGCAGCTCGTGGCGGCGCGAGCACACGAGTTCACCGAGATAGACCGTCTCCACCGCGCTCTGCGCGATGTCCACATAAAACGAGAACACGGTCTCGCGCGGCCAGTACGTGAGGATGGGGCCCAGGGCCAGTTTCAGCATCGGGAACTCACTTCCATGCACGGTGATAGGCGCCGAGGGTATGCTGCTGTCCCTCCGCGACCTTGTTCAGGGCGGCCATCCAGGACGGACGGACCGAGTAGCGCGCCGGGTTGTCGTAGTAGGCGTCGAGCGCCGCGCGCCAGGTGCGCGTGACCTGTTCCACGTAGGCGGGGCTGCGCTGGCGGCCTTCGATCTTCACCGCCGCCACGCCCAGCTGGGCCAGCTGCGGGATCAGCTCCAGCGTGTTCAGGCTGGTCGGCTCCTCGATCGCATAGTAGCTCTCGCCTTCGACCTCGAAGCGGCCCTTGCACAGAGTCGGGTAGGACGCGTTCTCGCCCGGCGCGTAGCGGTCGATCAGCACCCCGTTCAGGCGCGCGTCCAGCCCTTGCGGGCCTTCCTGCCAGCGCACCGCCTTGGCCGGCGAACAGACGCCGTGCGTGTTGGGCGATTCGCCGGTGGCGTAGGAGGACAGCGCGCAGCGCCCCTCCACCATCACGCACAGGCTGCCGAAGCCGAACACCTCGACCTCGGTCTTCACGTGTTCCATCAGCTGGCGCACCTGCACCAGCGACAGCACCCGCGGCAGCACCGCGCGCACCACGCCGAACGCGTCGTGGTAGAAGTTGATCGCCTCGTAGTTGGTGGCCGAAGCCTGGACCGACAGGTGCAGGCGCAGCTTGGGATGGTGCTTGGCGGCGTAGCCCATGAGGGCGGGGTCGGCCAGGATCAGGGCGTCGATGCCGGCTTCGGCGGCGCGGTCGACCGCGCTGCGCCACACGCCGGCATGCTCGACCTGGGGATAGGTGTTCAGCGCCAGCAGCACCTTGGTGCCGCGCGCGTGGGCGTAAGCGATGCCCTGGGCGATGGCGGCGTCGTCGAAATTGAGGCCGGCGAAATTGCGCGCGTTGGTCGCGTCGCGAAAGCCCAGGTAGACGCAGTTGGCGCCCTGATCGACTGCCGCCTTCAGGGCCGGCAGGCTGCCGGCCGGGCAGACCAGTTCCATGGGACGTAGAGTCATGCTGATGCCAATGATGAAAGAGGGGGAGGATAGCGGGCGGCAGGCGGGCGCGTCTTTGACTTGGGATAAGTCGATGTAGAATCGGCCCATGCCCCGCCTCCTCGCCTGCGCCCTCGCCCTGCTGGCCGCCTCCGCCGCCGCCATCGAACCGGGCGCGCCGCTATGGCGCGAGCTGGGCGCGGGTTTCGGCCAGCAGCGCGCCGACCTGGTGCTGCCCGGCCAGCCCCTGGAGCGGCAATTCCGCGAACTGCTGTCCGGCCCGCCCGAGGCACCGGTGCAGCTGCCCGGCGGCCTGCTGCTCGAAGCGGGCTGCCGCCTGCACAGCTGCGACGAAAAGGCGGCCGTGATCAGCGCGGGCGCGGGCGGCCGGGTCCTGGGCATCGCCGCGCGCCACTTCCGCTGCCACGCCGGCAGCCGCGGCCAGACCCAGTGCGAGCGCGCGCCCACCCTCAGCATCTGGATCGTGCGCCATGGCCGCGCGGCCGGGCGCGAACCCGAGGTGACGGAGGCCCTGCGGGCCTGGGGCCGCGCGGCCGGCTACCGGAGCGAGGAAACGCGCTTCGTGCGCAGCGCCGTGGACTAAGGCGTGCCGGACAGGCCGTACTTCTTCATGATGCGGGCGTAGGTGCCGTCGTCGATCATCGACTGCAGGGCCGGCTCGAAGCGCGCCGCGTAGTCCGCCGGCAGGTCGAGCGAGCCGCCCAGCCAGGTGGTGGTGCTGTTCTGCGCCGCGCTGGCCGCGATGTCGAGGTCCGGCGCGCTGGTCCGGATCGTCCCCAGGGTGATGTCCAGGTCCCCGAACAGCACGTCCGCGATCCCCATGCGCAGGTAGCGCAGGCCTTCTTCCACGCTGGCCGTCTCCAGCAGGCGCCGGTAGCCGTTCCGGCGCAGCCAGTCGATCTGGGCCGAGCCGCGCAGGATGGCCACGCGGCGCGCGCGCAGGGCCGCGACGTCGTCCAGCGGCTGCGCCCCTTTCAGCGCGAAGAACACGAACTGTTCGTGATACAGGTGGGCCAGCCAGCGGTACTGCGGCTCGCGCTCCGGCGTGCGGGTGAGCGGGAAGATCGCCGTCTGCGGGAAGTGGGTGGACATGAACAGCGCGCGCCGCCACGGCATGAAGTCGGTGCGCGCCTTGATGCCGGCGCGGCGCGTCAGTTCGGTCACCACCTCGGCCAGGGCGCCGGGCCGCTGGGGCGACTGCTCGATCGCCAGCGGCGGCAGGTGGCTGGTGGCGATGCGCAGGGCCGGCTCGGCGCGCGCGGCGCCGCCCAGCGCCAGCAGGGCGGACAATACGATGACGCGGATCGAGGGCGTACGCATGCGCCGATCTTACCGGGTCACAAGCCTATTGTCGATTGCGCAAGCGCGCGTTGGGCGCACCGGCTTTCCGTTAGCATGCGGGCATGGACTACGAAATCCGCCTCCGTGAACGCCGGTCCGACCGGCAAACCGCCCTCCTCGTGCACCACGCCGTCACCCTGCGCGCCATGGCCGGCCCCGGTGCGGCCTCGCACTACCTGCGCCAGGCCAAGGTGGCCTCGGCCGTCGTCAAAAGGGTGGCGACCCGTGGCCAGCGCATGCGCCGCGCCAGCGTGCGCATGCTGCTCGAAACCTTCGAATAAGGCAGCGCCCCCGTGTCATAATGGCCTTTCCCCAATGACACATCAGCGCAGATGCATCGACGGCTACTCGGCGCCGCCCTGGCCTGGCTGACCGCGGCCTTGCTCGCGGGCCCCGCGCTCGCGCAGACGCGGCCCGGCCTCGTTTCCTTCCAGCGCCTGGCGCTGCCGGACGATGTTCCCGCCAGCCTGAGCTCGGCCATCGCGCAGGACGCCCAGGGCTTCCTCTGGTTCGGCACCCAGGACGGGCTGGTGCGCTACGACGGCTACGGCTTTCGCACCTTCCGCGCCGCGCCCGGGCAGCCGGCCGCGCTGTCCGGCAGCTACATCCGCACCCTCCTCGCCACGCCCGACGGCCGCCTGTGGGCCGGCACCATGAGCGGCGGCCTGTCCGTCTACGATCCGCGCACCGACGCCTTCACCCGCTACCGGCACCGGGCCGGGGACGCCGCCAGCCTCGCGCACGACCACGTCGAAGCCCTCGCCACGGACGGCAGCGGCGCCATCTGGATCGGCACCGACGCCGGCCTCGACCGGCTCGATCCGGGCACCGGCGCGCTCACCCACGTGCGGCGCGGCGAGCAGGTGCGCGCGCTGCGCATGGACCGGCGCGGCACGCTGTGGGTGGGCACCCGCGACGGCCTGTACGCCTGGCAGGGGGGGCGCGCCATCGCGGCCGGCGCGCTGGCGGGCGAGGAAGTCACCCAGCTCTTCCTGGACAGCCGCGGGCAGCTCTGGATCGGGACCGCGCGCCACGGCGCCGCCGTGCTCGATCCGGAGCGCGGGACGGTGCGCCGCCTGGAACCCGGGCCGGACGGCCTGTCCCATTTCTGGGTCCACGGCTTCGCGGAACTGGCGGGCGGCGAGATCTGGGTCGCGACCTTCGGCGGCGGCGTCGACGTGGTGGACGGCGCGACGCTGCGCGTGCTCGACCGGCTGCGCCGCGACAGCGCCAGCGCCAGCACCATCGGCAGCGACCGCATCGGCGCCCTGCTGGTGGACCGCTCCGGCATCGCCTGGGTCGGCACCTGGGGCGGCGGGGTGGCGCGCCACGATCCCTCCACGCGCGCCTTCCGCAAGCTGCGCTACCTGGCCGCGCCGGACGCGCCGTTGTCGCACCCCGAGGTGGTGCGGGCGCTGGAAACGGCCGACGGCAGGCTCTGGCTCGGCACCAACGGCAACGGCATCGACGTGCTGGACGCCGGCGGCCGCCGCGTCGCGTCCTACCGCCCGGGGCAGCTCGCCAACGGGTCGGTCAGCTGCCTGGCCGAGGGCCCGGACGGCAGCGTCTGGGCCGCCACGCTCGACGGCAGCCTGCACCGCCTGCGTCCCCGCGGCGCGGGCATCGAGCGCCTGGGGCCGGCGCAAGGCCTGCCGGGCGGGCCGATCCGCAGCATGGTGTTCGGGGCCGATGGCGCGCTGTGGGCCGGCTCCGCCAACGGCCTGGCGCGCATCGACGCGAACGGCGCCATCACGCGCTACGTCCACCGCGACGACGATCCGCGGTCGCTGTCCGGCGGCGGGGTCGAGGCCCTCGCCTTCACCCGCGACGGCACCCTGTGGGTCGGCACCGAGGACGGGCTGAACGCCTTCGATCCGCGCCGCGGCCGCGCCGTGCGCGTGCTGCACGACGCGCGGCGCCCGGACAGCCTGCCCGACAACTGGGTGCCGGACCTGCTCGCGGCGCGCGACGGGACCTTGTGGGCCGCCACCCAGGCCGGCGCCGCGCGCCTGACCGCGTGGGACGGACAGACGGCGCATTTCGAACTGGCCGGCACCCTCCTTGGCCTGCCGCCGCGTCCCGCCGATTCCCTGATCGAAGACCTGCAGGGCCAGATCTGGGTCGGCGCGCGCCTGCGCATCGATCCCGCGCACTGGACCAGCCAGAGCTTCGGCCCGGCGGACGGCAACGAGTTCCGCACCCTGTTCATCGCCAGCCGCACGCGCACGCGGCGCGGCGAGCTCCTGTTCGGCTCACCGGAAGGCTTGCTGATCATCGATCCCGGCCACCTGCCCGCCTGGCGCTACCAGCCGCCGCTGGCCCTGTCCTCGCTGCGCATCGACGGCCGTCCGCTCGACGGCGGCAGCGGCGCGCACGCCCTCACCCTGGAGCCGGGCCAGCGCGACCTGCGCCTCGAATTCGCCGCCCTCGACTTCAGCGCGCCGCAGCAGCTGAAGTACCGCTACCGGCTGGACGGCTACGACGCCGACTGGGTCGGCGTGGACGCGGGCCAGCGCATCGCCGCCTACACCGGCCTGCCGCCGGGCGCCTACCGCCTGCGCATCCAGGGCAGCAACCGCGCCGGCGCCTGGTCGCCGCTGGAATGGAAGCTCGCGCTGACGGTCAAGCCCGCGTTCTGGCAGACCTGGTGGTTCCGCCTGGCCGCGCTGGGCGCCGCGGGACTGGCCATCGCGGGGGTGTTCCGCCTGCGCCTGGCGCAGCTGCGCCGGCGCGGCGCGCAACTCGAGCGCCAGGTGGCCGAACGCACCGCGGACCTGGCCTCCGCCTACCGGCGCATCGAGGAAGCGAGCCTCACCGATCCGCTCACGGGCCTGCGCAACCGCCGCTTCCTGGAGCAGGCCATCCAGGCCGATCTGGAGCTGTGCGCGCGCCGCCACCGCCAGCAGCCGCCGGAGCCGGCCTCGGACCTGGTGCTGCTGATGCTCGACCTCGATCACTTCAAGCAGGTGAACGACGTCTACGGCCACGCCGCCGGCGACGCCGTGCTCACGCAGACGGCGCGCGTGCTCACGGCCTGCATGCGTTCCTCGGATTACGTAGTGCGCTGGGGCGGCGAGGAATTCCTGCTGGTGGCGCGCTTCGTCGACCGCGCGCAGGGCGCCATGCTGGCCGAGAAGATCCGCCAGGCCATCGCGGACCACCCGTTCGCGCTGCCGGACGGCTCGGTGCTGCGCAAGACCGTCTCGATCGGCTACGCGGCCTATCCGTTCGTGCCCGGCATGCCGGCCGCCGTCACGCTGGAGAGCTTGCAGCGCATCGCCGACACCGCCCTGTACGCGGCCAAGCGCAGCTGGCGCGATGCCTGGGTGGGGGTCGCCGCTGGAAACGCGGCGGACTGCGACAATATCGACAACGCCGTGCGGCGCTTCCTGGCCGACGCCGCGGCCAGCGTGGCGCGCGGCGAAATGGAGGCCATCGCCTCGCCGCATCCGACGGCCATGCGCTGGCAGTGACGCAACCTGCCCCGAGAGGAAACCGCCCCGGCTACCTCAGCCGCAGCCGGCAGTTCCCGCCTGACAAAAGTTGCAGGTGCCATCGGACGGTGACTCACAGCCCTGCCTGTCTTTGTCCTACATACTCGGCTCGTCCGTGCCTATAAACGCGTTCAGCCGAGTCGCCTACGATGGAGGCTCGAATTTCGAACGATGAAAGGAGAGTCATCATGGCTAACAATCAGGGGAAAGACAGTAACCGTGGCAACCAGCAATCCGGCAACCAGGGCAATAGTGGCGGCACCAGCAATCGCGGTTTCGCCTCCATGGACCCGCAGCGCCAGCGCGAGATCGCCAGCGAGGGTGGCCGCGCGGCCCACGCCTCGGGCAACGCGCACGAATTCACCTCGGAAGAGGCGCGCCGCGCCGGCGCGATGAGCCACAAGAACGACGAGAACCGTCAATCCGGCTCGTCGGATTCCGGTTCGCGCCAGAGCGCCGGTTCCGGTTCGGGCACCCGCGGCGGCAGCGCCGAGCAGCATGCCAAAGCCGGCTCGCAAAGCCACAAGAACGACGACAAGCGCTAAGATAGTTGACGCGCAGCGAAAAGCCCTCGCCCGCGAGGGCTTTTTCTTATCTTTCGACAAGGACGATATGAGTCAACTCTTCACGCCGTTACAGCTTGGCGGTATCACTCTTCCCAACCGTATCATGATCGCGCCGATGTGCCAGTACACGGCGGAAAACGGCAGCGCCACCGACTGGCACATGATCCACCTGGGCCAGATGGCCCTGTCCGGCGCGGGCCTGCTGATCGTCGAAGCGACCGCCGTGTCGCCCGAGGCGCGCATCTCCAGCGAAGACCTGGGCCTGTATTCGGACGAGAACGAGGGCGCGCTGGCGCGCGTGGTGAACGCCGTGCGCCGCTACAGCCCGATCAGGCTGGCAGTGCAGCTGGCGCACGCGGGGCGCAAGGCGTCCACCGCCGTGCCCTGGCTGGCTGGCAAGCAGATCCCGGCCGAGGCCCCGAACGGCTGGCGCACCGTGGCGCCCTCCGCCCTGCCCTTCCACGAGACCGACCTGGCGCCCGCCGCGCTCGAGCGCGCCGGCCTGGACAAGGTGCGCGCCGATTTCGTGGCGGCCGCCCGGCGCGCGGTGAAGCTCGGCTTCGACGGTGTGGAGTTGCACCTGGCCCACGGCTACCTCATGCATCAGTTCCTGTCCCCGCTGTCGAACCGGCGCCAGGACGAATACGGCGGCAGCCTGGCCAACCGCATGCGCTTTCCGCTCGAGGTCTACGACGCCGTGCGCGCGGCGCTGCCGGCCGATCTGCCGCTGTGGGTGCGGGTGTCCGCCACCGACTGGGTGGAAGGCGGCTGGGACCTGGACAGCACGGTGGCGCTGGGCAAGGAACTCAAGCAGCGCGGCTGCGCGGCGATCCACGTCAGCAGCGGCGGCCTGCACCCCGCCCAGCAGATCAAGCTGGGGCCCGGCTACCAGGTCCAGTTCGCCCACCGGATCCGCACGGAGACCGGCCTGACCACCATCGCCGTCGGCCTCATCACCGATCCGCTGCAGGCCGAGGCCATCATCGCCGACGGCCAGGCCGATGCCGTGGCCCTGGCGCGCGGCATGCTCTACAACCCGCGCTGGCCCTGGCACGCGGCCGCCGAGCTGGGCGGCCAGGTCGAGGCGCCCAAGCAATACTGGCGCGCCCAGCCCCAGCACGTGAAAGACCTGTTTCGCATGGGCTGAGGCCCCCGCCTGTTAATTACCTCACCGACCAGGGCGCGCCAAGCTGCTATGGTCGGGCAATGGCGCGCGCTCTTGAACCCGTTCAACCTCCGCTGCCGTCCTTTCTCAGGGGCGGCGGCGAGATGGGCCAGTTGATCCGCCAATACGATTGGGCGGGGACGGAGCTCGGCGTGCCGGAACATTGGTCCGCCGCCCTCAAGACGGCCGTGCGCCTGATGCTCACGACCAACTATCCGATCTTCATCTTCGCCGGTCCGCGCCACATCCAGCTCTACAACGACAGCTATGCCCGCACCCTGGGGCCGGAGCGCCACCCCAGCGCGCTCGGCATGCCCGCGCAAGAGTGCTGGCCGGAAATCTGGTCCGCGATCGGCCCGGAGATCCAGGCCGTGCTGGACGGCCATGGCTCGACCTGGCACGAGGACGTGCCGTTCGAAGTGCGGCGCCACGGCCGGCTGGAGCAGACCTGGTGGACCTACGGCTACAGCCCGATCGAGGACGACGACGGGGTGCATGGCGTGCTGGCCATGTGCACCGAGATCACGGCCATCCACGCCCGCAAGGCCATGCTGCGCCAGTCCTACACCGCCCTGGCCGAATCGATGGACCAGGGCTTTTGCGTGCTCGAGGCGCTGGACGACGCCACCGGCGCCGTGCGCGACTTCCGCTTCCTCGAATGCAATCCCGCCTTCGAGCAGCAGTGCGGCCTGAAGGCGGCGATCGGCAAGACCGTGAGCGAACTGCTGCCGGAGGTCGAGTCATGGTGGATCGAGCACATCGCGCAGGTGCGGCGCAGCGGCGCGCCGCTGCGCTTCGAGGTCTATTCCGCCGCCATGCAGCGCCACTTCGACGCCTACGCCTTCCCCATCGGGCTGCCGGAACAGGGCAAGGCCGGCCTGCTCCTGCGCGACATCACCCAACGCAAGAACGACGAGGCAGCGCTGCTGGAGAGCCGCGGGCAAGCCCTCGACATCGCCCGCCAGGCCGAGGCCGACCACCAGCGCCTGACCGCCGTGCTGGAGGCCACCCCGGTCGGCCTGCTGGTGGCGGACGCGCAGGGCGGCGTGCTGCAGGTGAACCAGGAATTCTCCCGCATCTGGGGCCAGCACCTGCCCGCCACCTCCAGCGTCGCCGACTACGGCGAATGGAAAGGCTGGTGGGCGGACCACGCGGCCCATCACGGCCAGCCGGTGGCGCCGGCGGACTGGCCCATGGCGCGCGCCCTGCGCAGCGGCGCCAAGGCCGGCGGCGTGATCGAGATCGAATCCTTCGACGCGCCGCCGCGCCGGCGCACGGTGGCCAGTTCCGCCGCGCCCGTGTTCGACCGCGAGGGACATCTGATCGGCGGCGTGATCGCCCTCATGGACATCACCGATCGCGTGCGCGCCGAGGCCGCGTTGCGCGATGCGGACCGGCGCAAGGACGAATTCCTGGCCATGCTGGCGCACGAGCTGCGCAATCCGCTGGCGCCGGTCGCGGCCGCGGCGGACCTGCTCGCGCTCGACTACGCCAACGCGGACCGCGCGCGCCAGACTTCCGCCATCATCTCGCGTCAGGTCAAGCACATGACCGCCCTGATCGACGACCTGCTGGACGTCTCGCGCGTCACGCGCGGACTGGTGACGCTGGAGAAGACGCCGCTCGACGCCAAGCGCATCGTCAGCCACGCGGTCGAACAGGTGCGCCCCCTGATCGAGGCGCGCCAGCACGCGCTGACGCTGCACATCACGCCCGAGCCGACCTACGTCTGCGGCGACCACAAGCGCCTGGTGCAGG
>DASRUW010000293.1:0-4720 GCA_035655255.1 Telluria sp.
CGAGGGTAAGTTTCAAGCCCACACCGGCGCTGAGAAAGGTGGAAATCGGTGATTTGAGCATGGGATTCTCGCAAAGGGAACAATCATTTGTCTTGGACAAAAATACTTTCCGAGCGATAATACCTTTCGAATATCTCGCCCGTCAAGACAAACCGCTTATGGCACAATGACCGTACGCTATGAACAACGCCATGCCTCCCCTGCTTTCAATCGCCGCCGTGGAACAAGACACGGGAATTGGCAAGGACACCTTGCGCGCCTGGGAGCGGCGCTATGGTTTCCCCGTCCCGCAGCGTGACCAGCGGGGTGAACGTCTATATCCACTCCCCCAGGTGGAGCGGCTGCGCCTGATCCGGCGCCTGCTGGACCGCGGGATGCGTCCAGGCGGCCTGGTCGGTCTGGAGCACGGGCAGTTGCTGGCCCTGGAACAACAGGCCAAGCCTGCGCGAGCAGCCGAGCAAGGGCTGCTCGATCTGCTCGACCTATGCCACCTGCCGCGAGCGGCCGCACTGCGGCGCGGCCTGACGGAACAGCTCATCCGGCTGGGACTGCACCAGTTCATCGTGCGCGTCGGCGCACCGCTCTGCGAAATGGTCGGGACCGCCTGGGCCCGGGGCGAGCTGGAGGTTTGGGAGGAGCACCTGTTTACCGAAGCCATGCAGAACGTATTGCGGGCAGGTATTGCCACGCTGCCGCCGCCGGCCGATGCCGCCCGGCCGCGCATCCTGCTCGCCACGCTCCCCCAGGAACAGCATGCGCTCGGCATCCTGATGGCCGAGGCACTGTGCGCGCTCGAGGGGGCATTTTGCATGGCGCTCGGTGCGCGCGTGCCGCTGGGCGACATCGCTCGCGCCGCCAGCGCGTGCGACATCGTGGCGCTATCGTTCTCCGCCGCTTACAACGCTCAGCATGCGGTGCGCAATCTCGATGACCTGATCTCCCAATTGCCGCCCGCTGTGGAGGTCTGGGCGGGTGGCACATGCGCCGCGCTTACGCGCCCCCTGCACGCGCGCATCAGGCGCCTGAGCCTGGACGACATCGCCGCCCAGATCGCGCGCTGGCGCCTGCACGGCACCTGAATCGAGCAGACCGAGCGCCCGGCGTGACGGAGGCCGGCTATGCCGGCGCCGCAAATATTCAACCTAGTCGCCGTAGCGCTTGAGGATGCGGTCGATCTCGCCGTCGCGCACCAGACGGGCGGTGGCGCGGCTGACGTCGTCCGCCTTGACATGGCCCTTGCGGGAGATCGCGCATTGCAGGCGCATGCTCTTGACGATGAGAGGCTCGTGGATGGACAGCTTCGGGTCCCCGAAGTGGGTGCGGTAGGAGATGTAGATGCTGGAAGCGATGACGTGCTGCAGCCGCCCGGCCATCATCTTTTGCAGGTTGGCCTCGGCACTGGGGCCGTCCTCGCGGTTGAAGTCCTTGCCCAGGACGGCTTCGATTTCCGGGTGGCGGTAGCCCAGCACGGTACCGATGCGCTGGCCGGCCAGCGCCTTGAGCGAGGCCGGCCTGGGAGCGCGGCGGTCGGTCACGACCACTTCCGCGAACGGCATGAACGGCCGCGTCCAGTCGAGCGGACCGGGCAACCACTCCGGCACGTACATGCACATCACGTCCGCCTCGCCATCCGCCAGGGCCGCCTCGACGCGCTTGCGCGGCAGGACGACGAAGCGGGCCTCGCGCCCGAGGACGCCGGCGATGGCCATGCCCAGGTCGTAATGGATGCCGCCGGTCAGGCGGCCGTGCTCCATGCGCGCGAGCGGCATTTCGGTGCCGTTATCGACCAGCACCGTCAAGGGCTCCGCCGCCCGGACCGCGCCGCAGCACAGCGCCAGCGCGCACAAAAAAAGTCTGCTCATGCGCGCATTATAGGTTGACAACCCATAACCCGATGGCTATAGTTCGATCCATAACCACTTGGTGATGAATCATGAACGACACCCGCGATGCCCTGTTCCGGGCGCTGGCCGACCCGACCCGCCGGGCCATTTTCGAACGGCTCTGCACGGGCGGTGAACAGACCGTCGGCGCGCTCACCGCGCACGCCAGGGTGTCGCAGCCGGCCGTGTCCAAACACCTGGGGGTGCTGAAGGAGGCGGGCCTGGTGCGCGACCGGCACGAAGGACGCCAGACCCACTATTGCGCCCAGCTGCAGGCCCTCGGGCCGCTGGTGGACTGGACCAAGCAGATGACGCGGTTCTGGGAGAGCCGCTTCGATGACCTCGAAGTTCTTTTGAAAAGGATGGACCAATGAACGACACCGCAACCCAACTCCGTTCCGTCGTCGTCGAACGCGAGTTCCCCTATCCGCCCGAAAAGCTGTGGCGCGCCCTCACCCAGCCGCACCTGATCGAGGAATGGCTGATGAAGAACGATTTCGTCCCCAACCCCGGCCACAAGTTCGACTTTCGCGCCGACTGGGGCTCGGTGCAGTGCGAAGTGACGGAAGTCGATCCGCCGCGCACGCTGGCCTACACCTGGTCCGCGATGGGCCTCGAAAGCGTGGTGACGTGGACCCTGGAGCCGACCGGCGGCGGGACCCACCTGCGCATGGAGCAGGCCGGATTCCGCGCCGACCAGGAGCAGGCCTTCCAGGGCGCGAAGTACGGCTGGAACCGCATGTTCGGCGCGCTGGAACAAACCCTGGCGAAGGAGGGAGCATGATGAGCGAAGGCCTGAAGCGTGCCCTGGTCCGGTGGACCCACATCGTCCTCGGCATTCCGATCATCGGCTACATCTACAGCCCGTTCGACCAGCTCCCCGACTACGCCCCCAAAGTGCGCCTGTTCTTCATGCCGGCGGTGCTGCTGATGGGACTGTGGATGTGGAAGGGGCATGTCGTGCGGCGCTGGCTCGGTGCCGGACGCGCCAAGGCGTGAATCGGCGGGCGGGTGGCGGTACAATGGGCGTCCCAAGATCGCCTCAGATAACCAACATGATCAAGACCCTAGTGCCGCGCGCCCTGTGCCTCGCCCTCTTCACCGCCGCCTGCGCACTGCCGGCGCACGCGGACAGCATCGCCTCCTCGGCCTCGAGCGCCGGATCGGCTTCGTCGGGCAGCATTTCGGACTCGATCGGCGGCTCCAGCAACAGCTCCCATAACGACAAGCGCGTGGCCGCCGGCGAGTACCGCGTGATCGACATCGCGCAGGCGCCGGGCAAGGCGGAGAAGACCCGCCTCACCCTGCGCGCCGATGCCGACGGCGCGGTGCGCGAGTTCTATCTCGACGTGCCGGACCGCGCGCTGGCCGGACGTGCCATCGCCAAGGGAGCGCTGGTGCAGGTCAACGAGCGGCCTTACGGCTACGAGTTCGCGCAGGCGGACACCAAGAGCGCCTTCTTCCTGGCCCTGCGCGACGACTGGTACCGCGAACTGGGTTCGCATCCGGTCACCCTCTGATGTTCCTGCGGCTGGCGCTCGCCGCGCTCGCGCTGTGCGCCAGCGCGGGCGCGTGGGCCGGCATGACCTTCTGCGACCGCACGGCCAACATCAGCGCGGTCGAACAGGACCGCGTGCTGCAGTTCGCAGCCGTCGTCAAGCGCGAGCTGGAAGCGTCCGGCGCGCGCGCCGCCATCATTTCCCGCGCGGGCCTGGACCTGAACCGCTTCGGCCTCCTCTACTCGCACGCGGGCATCGCGCTCCGCGACAATCCGGATGGGCCTTGGGCCGTGCGCCAGCTGTACTACGCGTGCGACGAATCGCGCCCCCGTCTGTTCGACCAGGGCATGGCCGGCTTCGCGCTCGGCTCGGACGCGCCGGCTGAAGGCCATGTGTCGCTGGTATTCCTGCCGGAGACGGAAGGCGCGCAGCTGGCCGAAGCGGCACTGGACAAGCGCCTCGCACTGGCCCTCCTCGCTGGCGAATACAGCGCCAACGCCTACGCCTTCGGCACGCGCTACCAGAACTGCAATCAATGGGTGATCGAACTGCTCGCCAGCGCATGGGGCCATTTCGACATGCAAGGCCAGCCGCGCGAACAGGCGCAAGCCTGGCTGCGCGGCGCTGGCTACGATCCGGCGCCGGTCAAGGTTCCCTCGCACTGGCTGATGTTCGCCGGCCAGTTCGTCCCGCTGGTGCATGTGGGCGATCACCCGGTCGATGACCTGTACGCGCTGGCGCTGCGGGTAAGCGTTCCCGGCACCATCGAAGCCTTCGTGCACCGTCATACGGCGGCGACGCGCGTCGAGCTATGCCACGATGCCGACCGCATCGTCGTGCACCGCGGCTGGGAGCAGCTCGGACGGGAGTGCCGTCCGGCCGCCCGGGCCGGGCTGGCACCCGGCGACCGGATCCTTGCGCTCGACGGGGCGCCCGCGGCCACGCTGCGCCTGGATGGAGTGCGCAGCCGACTCAAGGACGAGACGCGCGACATCGTCGACGTCCGCTATCAACGGAGCAGCAAGGAAGGCAGCGCGCGGCTGCGCTTGCACGACCTCCTGTAGTCGGTCAGGCGTGCACGCGGCGCGTCGTCTCGCGCACAGAAGGGTAGAGGCCTGGCCAGGAGGGGGGCCTAGCGGGCGAGGGGAATGACCTCGTCGCCGGCGGACGGACGGCACTCCCGTCCGAGCGGCTCCCAGCCGCGGTGCACGACGATGCTGTCGGCATCGTGGCATAGCTCGACGCGCGTCGCCGCCGTATGACGGTGCACGAAGGCTTCGATGGTGCCGGGAACGCTTACCCGCAGCGCCAGCGCGTACAGGTCATCGACCGGGTGAT
>DASRUW010000294.1:0-7824 GCA_035655255.1 Telluria sp.
ATTGCGGAGTCGCGCGCGCCGCAGGACGGGCGCATCTCGATCAAGTTCTCCGGCCGCAGCATCGACTTTCGCGCCTCGGCCCAGCCCACCACGCACGGCGAGAACCTGGTGCTGCGCATCCTGGACCGCCAGAAGGGTATCGTGCCGCTCGAAGGCCTGGGCTTGAACGAGGACGAGCTGCATCTGCTGCGCCTGATCATCGCGCGTCCGGACGGGGTGATCCTCGTCACCGGCCCCACCGGCAGCGGCAAGACCACGACCCTGTACTCGGTCCTGAATCACATCAACACCGAGAGCATCAACATCATGACGCTCGAGGACCCGGTCGAGTACCCGATGAACATGATCCGCCAGACGTCCGTGAACGAGGCGGTCAAGCTCTCCTTCGCCGACGGCATCCGCTCCATGATGCGGCAGGATCCGGACGTGATCCTGGTCGGGGAGATCCGCGACCGCGAGACGGCCGAGATGGCGTTTTCGGCCGCCATGACGGGCCACCAGGTCTACTCCACCCTGCACACCAATTCCGCTATCGGATCGGTCGCGCGCCTGCTCGACATCGGCATTGCGCCCGACATCATGGCCGGGAACATCATCGGCATCGTGGCCCAGCGCCTGGTGCGGCGCCTGTGCGTGCACTGCAAGCTGAGCATGCCGGCGGGAGAGCTCGAGCGCCGCCTGCTCGGGCTGCACCCGGATGACGCTCCGGTGACGATCTACCGCGCGGTGGGCTGCGGCCATTGCAGCCACCAGGGCTACCGCGGCCGCATGGCGATCATGGAGATCCTCAAGATCACGCCGGAGATCGACGAGATGATCGCGCGCCGCGCCTCGACCCGCGAGCTGCGCAACGCCGCCGTCGCCGCCGGCTTTCGCACCCTGATCGACGACGGCATGCGCCGCGTGCTGGAGGGAACCACCTCCCTCGACGAAGTCTCGCGCGTCGTCGACCTCACCGACAGGCTTGCATGATGCCGCTCTACGCCTACCGCGCCATGGATCTTGCCGGCCGCATCGTGCCCGGCGCGATGGATGCGTCCAACAGCTCCGACCTGGAGCTGCGCCTGCGCCGCATGGAGCTGGACCTGATCGACTTCCACCTGTCGGCCCAGAAGGACGTGGCCTTCGGCGCGCGCCGCGTCAAGCGCCAGGACCTGATCAACTTCTGCTTCCACATGGAGCAGCTGACCGGCGCCGGCGTGCCGATCCTGGACGGCCTGGCGGACCTGCGCGACAGCCTCGATCATCCACGCATGCGCGAGATCGTCACGGACCTCATCGAGAGCATCGAAGGCGGCCAGCCGCTGTCGGTGGCGCTTTCCCACCACGACGAAGTGTTCGACGAGACCTTCGTGAGCCTGGTGCGGGCCGGCGAATCCTCGGGCCACCTGACGGACGTGTTCCGCAGCCTGACCGAGAGCCTGCGCTGGCAGGACGAGCAAGCCGCCCAGATGAAGAAGGTGATCTCCTACCCGCTGCTGGTGCTGGCCGTGGTTCTTGGCGTGACCTTCTTCCTCATGATCGTGCTGGTGCCGCAGCTGATGACCTTCATCCGCAACATGGGCGGCGAGCTGCCGCTGCACACGCGCGCCCTGATCTTCGTCTCGTCCATCTTCATCCATTACTGGTACCTGGTGCTCGGCCTGCCGCTGGCCGCCTGGGTCGCCGGGCGGACCTGGCTGGGCCGCAACGAGGAGGCGCGCCTGTACGCCGATGCGCTCAAGCTGCGCGTGCCCCTGATGGGCGAAGTGCTGCACAAGATGATCCTGGCGCGTTTCGCGACCTTCTTCGGCATGATGTACGGCTCCGGCATCACCATCCTCGAATGCATCCGCCTGTCCGAAGGCATCGCCGGCAACCGTCTGGTCGCGGCCGGCCTGCGCCGCGCCGCACAGCTGATCTCCGAGGGCCAGGGCGTCAGCGCCGCCTTCCAGCAGACCGGCATCTTCCCGCCGCTGGTGCTGCGCATGCTGCGCGTGGGCGAGTCCACCGGCGACATCGAAGGCGCGCTGCGCAACGTCAGCTACTTCTACAACCGCGAGGTCAAGGAGCTGATCGAACGCGTCCAGGGGCTGATCGAACCAGCGCTGACCGTGGTCCTGGGCCTGCTGCTCGGCTGGATCATGCTGTCCGTGCTCGGCCCGATCTACGACACCTTGAGCCAGTTGCAGACCTAGGGAGCCGAGCGTGCTGTCCAAACAACTCTTCTTCCTGACCAGCGACCAGCTCTGCGCCTACCAGTGGGAGCGCGGCCGCCTCTCGCCCTGCACGCCCTTCAGCGCCGACCGCACCGGCATGGACGCCTTCGCGCATTACCTGGCCACATATCCGGACCGCCCCGCCTATCTGCTGGCCGACATGATCGAGGAGGACTTCCAGCGGCAGCTCCTGCCTCACGTGGGCGGACGCGCGCGGCGCGGGCTGATCGCGCGCCGCATCAACCTGCTGTACCGCGACACGCCGTTCCGCCATGCCCTGATCCAGGGCCGCAGCAGCGTCGGGCGGCGCGACGACAAGGTGCTGTTCTCCGCATTGACCAATCCGGCGCTGGTGCAGCCCTGGCTGAACGTGATCGCGCACGTCGGGGTGCCCCTGGCGGCCGTGTACTCGGCCTCTTTCCTGTCGACGCTGCTGGTGCGCGCGCTGGCGCTGTCGCAGGAACACCTGCTGCTGATCCTGCGCGACTCCGGCGGCCTGCGCCAGACCTACTTCCAGGGCCGCCACATCAAGTTCAGCCGCCTCACGGCGTTGGTTCCGGACGCGGATCTCGGGAGCGCCGTCGCCGCCGAGACGGAGCGCATGCAGCAATTCCTCACCAGCACCCGCCTGACCGGGCGCGGCGATCTGCTGCACACGGTCGTCCTCGCCGCGCGGGACGAGGTGCCGGCGCTCGAGACGGCCTGCACCGACGGGCCGGAGATCGCCTTCCACTTCCTCGACTACGCCGGCGCGGCCCTGCGTCTGCGCCTGCCGGCGCCCGAGAACGTCGCGGACCCGCTGCTGCTCGCCCTGGTCGCGCGCCATACGCCGGCCTCCCACTACCCGACCGGCGAGCCGGGACGACTGTATCGCCTGTGGCAGACGCGCATGGGCCTGTACGGCGGCGCCGGCGCGGTGCTGGCGGCATCCGTGGCCTGGACCGCGGCCAACGTCTGGCACATGGTGGACGACACGCGCACCGCCAAGCGCCTCGCGGCGGAAGCGCCGCAGTTCGAGGCGCGCTACCGCGCGGTCATGGCCACCATGCCGCAGGCGATCGCGCGTACCGCCAGCATGAAGGCGGCCGTGACGATCGACGAGACGGTGCGCGCGCAGGGGCCGCATCCGCTGCCGCTCATGGCCATGGTCAGCGCCGCTCTCGAACGGGCGCCTGCCGTGCGCCTGAACGCCCTGGACTGGCAGGTCGCTTCTTCCGCGCTGGTGCAGCGCGCGGGCGATCAACCCGCGCAAATGGGCCAGGCCAGCGATGCGCCCGCGCCTTTGTATTCCGCCGAACTGGGCTTGCCCAGCCCCGCGCCACAGACCTTGCGTATCGACGGCGAGATCGACGTGCCCGAAAACGACGCCCGTGCCGTGCTGGCCGCCATGAACGCATTCGCGCTCGACCTGGCCCGCGATCCGCACGTCGCCGTCGAGATCGAGACGCCGCCGGTCGATGTCCGCTCCAACGTCCGGCTTTCTGGCAAGGCCGGACTGGGTGCGGAGCCGCACAAGCCTACGTTCGCAATGAGGGTCGCATGGAAGCCGTAAACCGCGCCCCGGCCGACCTGCGCCTGCCACTGGCGCGCGAACTGGCGCGCTTGCGCCGGCCGCTGCTGCTGTTCCTGGCCGCGCTGGCGGCGGCGATCGTGATGGTCGGCCTATCCGGCTGGATGCGCGACGAGCAGCAGCTGGTCCTGTCCCGCGCCCAGCGCACGTACGACAGCGCGCTGGCGCGCCTGCAGAACACCGAGCGCGAGAGGAACGACATCCATCTCTATCAGCCGCGTTTCCTGGTGCTGCGGGCCGACGGGGTGGTCGGCAACGAGAACCGCCTGGCCTGGATCGACGCGATCCGCCAGTCGCAGGCATCGCGCCGGCTGCTGTCAGTGGCCTACGAGGCGGAGCCGCAGCAAACCGTGGGCCTGTCGGCGCCGATCGCGCTGGGCGAATACCAGCTGCGCGCCAGCCGCATGCAATTGCACGCCGGCCTGCTGCACGAGATGGACTTGTTCAACCTGCTGGACGACTTGCGCGGCGCAGGCCTGTACACGGTGCACGATTGCCGGATCAAGCGCATCGAGGTGCCGGCCGACGTGGCGCTCACCCCACGCCTGACGGCCGACTGCACACTGGCCTGGGTCACCCTCGGCAGCGCGCCGGCGCCGGCCGCACCGACCAAAACGCCGGGGACGCCATGATACGAGAGCGCGCACTGATCGGAACGAGCCCGGGGGCCGTCCTGGCCCTGGCCCTGCTGCTGGGCGCAGGCGACGCGGCCGCGCAGGCGCCGCATATCGGCCGGCTGTTCACGACGCCGCTCGAACGCCAGCGCCTGGACAGCCTGCGCGCCGGCGGCGCGGCCGCGGCGAGTGCGAATGCGGCCATGCCGACGCCGCCGCCGGCATCGGACGCGGCCGCGGTTCCTCCGCCCGCGCCACCGCCAACGCCGCTGATCGTCAACGGCATCGTGCGCCGCGGCGACGGCCGTAATACGGTCTGGATCAACCAGCAGGTGCAGCAGGGCCAGCCGGTCGGCACGGCCAAGACGAACAGACAGCCGGTGGTCACGCTCACGCTGCCCAACGGCGCGACCGTGCTGGTGCAGCCCGGCCAGCAAGTCGATCCGGTCACGGGAATGGTGCGCAATGCGGACCCGCAGTAGCCAGGGTGGCGCCGTGCTGCTCCTCCTGCTCGCCGTGCTCGGACTGGGCGCGGCGTCCCTGTTCCTCGCCACCCAGGGCCGCGCGCGTGCGGACGACGCGCGCGTCCAGCGCACCCTGCGCGTGCTGGCGGAGGCGCGCGAGGCGCTGGCCGGATTCGCCGTGACCCACGGCCGCCTGCCCCGCCCCGCGCTGTCCGCCACGGACGGACGCGAAGACCCCACACCCTGCCTGAGCGAAGCGCGTTGCACCGGTTATCTGCCCTGGGCCGCGCTGGGCGTACCGCGCACCGACGCGTGGGGCAAGCTGCTGCGCTACAGCGTCACGCCGCAATACACGGACGCGCCGCTGCAGCGCACATCGGCAGTCGCCAGCAAGACGGTGCTGACCCGTAGCGGCGGGCGCATCATCTACGTGGCCGGCAATCCGGACTGCTCGCTGGGAGCGCAGTGCGTGGCCGCGGTGGTCTATTCGGCGGGGCGCAACAACTTCGGCACCAGCGCGGCCGGGCTGCGCCAGGCCGGCCCCGCCGAGAACATCGACGAAGCGGCCAACGACCGCGCCGTGCGCGATTTCATGGTGCGCCCGGCCACGGACGATGCGCAGGCGCCCGGCGGGCCGTTCGACGACCTGCTCACCTGGATCGGGCCGGACTGGCTGTACCGCCAGATGGCGCAGGCACGGGTGCTGCCATGAAGCGCGCGCAGGGTTTCAGCCTGGTGGAACTGGCCGTGGTGCTGGTCATCGTCGGCCTGCTCCTGGGCGGATTGATGACGCCCCTGTCGGTGCAGTTCGAGCAGCGCCGTGTCAACGACACCCAGCGCGCCCTGGACGAAGCGCGCGAGGCCCTGCTCGGCTTCGCCCTGCGCAACGGCTATCTGCCCTGCCCCGCCGTGTCGGCGTCCAACGGCCTGGAAGACCGCAGCGGCGCGCACTGCACGGACGGGAAGCGCGCGGGCTTTCTGCCGTGGGCCACGCTCGGTGTGCAGAAGTCGGATGGTTGGGGCCACATGCTGCGCTACAGCGTGTCCCCCGCCTTCGCCAACAGCCAGGCGCTGTTTGGACTGGGCACGCCGCGCGACATCACCATCGGCACCCGTGACGAACGTGGCAACCTGGTCGCGGCCACGGCCATCAACGACATTCCAGCCGTCGTGCTCTCCCATGGCCACAACGGCTATGGCGCCAGCAGCGAAGGCGGCATACCCGCCGCCGCTGATGTCGCCGGCAACCAGGACGAGCGCACCAATGCCGCCCCGGCCGGGATTGCCTTCGTCGCGCGCACCCACAGCGACGCGCGCGCCCCGGGCGGGGAGTTCGACGACCTGGTGACATGGGTCTCGCCCAACGTCCTGTACAGCCGGATGGTCGCCGCCGGCGTGCTGCCGAGGTGAGCGCGGTGGCCGCCTGGACCGCCATCGCAGCCGCCACGGTGCTGGAAGCGCGCCGCACGCGCGCCGTCTGGCTGTTCGTGGCCGCCGCCCTGGGAGGGCTGCTGTTGGCGCGGCTCGCGGGCGCCCTGTCCCTGACGGAGACGGCGCAGACGCAGGCTGTGCTGCTGGGCGCGGTGCTGCGCGCGGCCACCGTGTTCGTGGCGGCCGGCTTCGCGATCCACAGCGTGGCGCGGGAGGCGGACAGCGGCCAGCGCGACCTCTACCTGGCACTGGCCATGCCGCGCCACATGTATGCGGTCGCCAAGTTCGGCGGCGGCATGGCCCTGGTGCTCGCCGCAGCCGCCGCTTCCGGCCTGCTGTTGGTGTGGTTTGCTCCCGCGTCCGCCGCGCTGGCCTGGGCGCTGACGCTCGCAGGAGAAGCGGCGACCGTGCTTGCTTTCGCCCTGTTTTGCGCGCTGGGTCTGCGCACGGCGCTGGCAGCGCTCGGCGCCACGGTGGCCTTTTACATCCTGGCGCGGAGCGCCGGGAGCATGCTCCTGCTGGCTGCGCACGCCGGCGAACCGGCGCATCTCGCCGCACGCGGCCTGTCCGCGATCCTGCCGCGGCTGGATCAGTGCGCGCGCAGCGACTGGCTGGCCTACGGCGCGCCGTCCGCCGATGCCGTGCTGCTCTGCCTTGGCCAGTGTGGCGTGTACATCGTGCTGCTCGGCGCGGCAGCTGCGTACGATTTGCAGCGCAAGGAGCTGACATGAGTCGCGCCGCCGCACCCACGAGCTATGCGCGTCAGCGTGCCCGAGGCCACGGCGACCGGCCGCTCGAACCGCGATCGATTCCCGCCTGCGCGGGAATGACGGGATGCGTGGCACGTGGCCGGGCTGAATGCGCGGAGTCCGCATGAAGCTTGCCCACCCTCTGCTGCCAGTCCTCGCGGCCCTGCTCCTGCAGCTCGCGTGGCACGCACTCACACCCGCCGCGGCGGAGCGGCCGACGTATCTGCCACCGCCGCCCGCGCCTAGCCTGGCGACGCTCGCGGCCGGGGGCGACGAGGTGCTGGCGGCGCGCCTCATCATGCTGGGCGTACAGGCACACGACGACCAGGCCGCCGGCCGCCTCGCCTTCGCCCAGCTCGACTACACCGCGCTGCGCGGCTGGCTGGCCCTGGCGCTGGCCCTGGACCCGCGCGCGCAGGCGCCCTTGTTCGCCGCGAGCGAAGTGTACGGCGCCGTCACCGACCGGGCCCGCGCGGCCGTCATGCTGGATTTTGTCGCCACCGCCTACGTCGCCGATCCTGCGAACCGCTGGCCCTGGCTGGCCCACGCCGCGCTGGCGGCGGAACACCGGATGCACGACCACGCGCGCGCCCGCGCCTATGCGCGGCTGCTGCGCGACGGCCCGGCGCAGGTGCCCGCATGGGCGCGCGAACTGGACGCCCTGTTCGCCGCCAACGCGGGCGAACTGGACGATGCGCGCAGCATTCTCGGCGGCCTGCTGCGCGGCGGCTCGGTCACGGATCCCAACGAATTGCGCTTCCTGGAGACCAAGCTGCGCAGCCTGGAAAGCGCCCGTCC
>DASRUW010000295.1:0-8912 GCA_035655255.1 Telluria sp.
CGAAGCAACCCAGGCATCCTTGCGGCCACCGCCAGCGGCCGAGCTCAGCGAATGGCTAACACCGCCACCGCGCCGAACAGCGGGCTGCGCTCGCGGGCCGACCAAGCCCGGCGATGAGCGTAGCGGCGCGGTTCGAATTCATGAAGCGAGTGGGCTCCAACGTGAAGTAGACACCCGAAATGTCGCTTTTGTTTCCGCCAAATTGCTTAGGAAACGCGTCTGCGGAGGTCGGGCGCCTTGCAAAATCAATAAGTTGTGTAAATTTAGCACACCCTAATAGTCCAGAGCAAAGCCGACATTCGCAAGGTAAGAATTGAAGTCAAATCGTCGAGCCATACAGGCCAGGCCGAAGAGGTTGAGACCGCTCGCACGACGCCAGCTGATGTTGCCATGGCAGCGCGCGTTCGTGGGATGGCGTTATTTCAGGCATTCGTGCTCCGCATAAAACTTCGACCGTGAGGTTCTGGGGACGGCTACCTTTCGTTAAGTGGCGTACAGACCCGGCAATTGACGAGCACCTAAGCTAGGCCGGTTCACGTCCTGCCCAAGCGGGGCGGGACGACCTGTTCACTGCACATAAAAGGAAAACCATGCCCAAACTGCTCGCCACCATGATCGCCGGCCTGTTCGCCACCGCCGCCTTTGCCCAGACGCCGCCGGTCGTCGACGCCAAGGACCAGGCCAAGGCGGAGAAAAAGGTCGAGAAAGCCGAAGTCAAGGAGATGAAGGAAGTCGCCAAGGCCGACGACAAGGCCGCCAAGGCCGCCACCAAGGCCGAAGAGAAGAAGGAAAAGGCCAAGTCCAAGCAAGCCAAGGCCCACGCCGACGCGAACGAGAAAGTCGCCAAGGCGGACGCCGAGGACAAGATGAAGGCCGAAGCCAAGGCGGAGAAGAAGATCGCCAAGGCTGACGAAAAAGCCGCCAAGACCATCGCCAAGGCCGACGAGAAGGCCGGCAAGGCCGCCGTCGAAGCGAGCGGCGACAAGGCGGTCGCCCACGCCAAGGCCCAGGAGAAGAAAGCCGAGGCCGCGGCCGACCTCAAGAAGGCGGAGTCGAAGTAAGCCTCAGGGCGCGTCGCGCCGGAACACCCGCCCGGTGTGGTCCACGGCCAGATAGGCCAGGCCGCACCGGTCGAGGAACTCCAGCCCCCGTTCGCCCTGGAGCATGGCGATGGTGGTGTAGCTGCCCGCCGCCACGGCCAGCGGGGCCAGCACGCTCACCGAGCGCCAGTGGCCGCGCGGCCAGCCCGTGCGCGGGTCGAGAATGTGGCAGTAGCGCTGCCCGTCCACTTCCATGAAGCGTTCATAGTCGCCGCTGGTGGCCAGGGCGCCGTTTGCCAGCGGCAGGCCCGCGATGGTGTTGGCCTCGTTGCGCGGATCCTGGATGCCGATCTGCCAGGGGCTGCCGTCCGGCTGCGGACCGAGCGCGCGCAAGTCGCCGCCCAGGTTCACGTACCCGTGCCGCACGCCCTGGGCCGCCAGCATGGCCGCGGCCCGGTCGGCCGCGTATTCCTTGCCGAAGCCCCCGAAGTCCAGCTCCATGCCCGCCAGCGGCAGCCGCACGGCGCCGGGGCGGCGCTCCACCTTGTCCCAGCCGATCAGTTCCAGCAATGGGGCCAGTTCGGCATCGTCGGGGACGCGCGCCACGCGAAAGTTCCAAGCACGGCGCAGCACGCCGGAGGTGATGTCGAACAGCCCCTCGCTGGATTGGAACAGCGCGTCCGCGTAGCCGAGCAGGCCCGCGGTCTCCACGTCGATCTCCACCCAGTCCTGGCCGGCGGCCGCGCCGATGCGCGAGACGATGGAGTCCGGCCGGTAGCGCGAGTACTTGGTCTCGATGCGCCGCACTTCGTCGATGGCGCAGCGGGCCAGCCGCTCCGCCGCGGCGCGGTCGGGAGCGGGAAGCATCACTTCGCAGTCGGACGCCATGGCGGCGAAGCGGACCGCGTACACGGGCTGGGTCACCATCGTACCGTTAAGCCTAGCACGATGCTGCGCGCTTCGAAATCGAGCAGGCCGGGGCTGCCCGCGCCGAACAGGCGCCAGCTGCCGCGCTGGCGGTAACGCTCGTAGCGCAGGTCGACGGTCGCGTTGCGGCCGATCTCCTTTTCCACCTTCAGACCCAGGGTCAGCGCGCCGAAGGCCGACAGGCGCTGGTCCGCCGTATGCGGGCCCTTGTCCGCGAAGCTATAGCCGGGCGGGAAGGGCGGGCCGAGTCGACTGTCGTACACGGCATCGAAATAGAAATCGGCAGCGGATTGCGAGTAGGCCCGCACCAGCGGCGTGAGCGTCCAGCCGTTGGCGAGCGGCGTCACGACTTCCTCCTGCCAGGTGTGGGCGCGCACGCCGTAGCTGTCGGTGTAGTAGCGGTAGCTGGCGCGGCTGGCCACGCCGTGCTGGCCGAAAGCGTGGTTCCAGCGCAGGAGGATGGTGTCCTGGTCGTGCTCGCGCGGGCGCTGGTCCACGTACTTGTAGGGCATCGAAAAATAGCCGCGGCCGCGCACGTGGGTCAGCAACACCTGCGCCAGGTCGCGCGGGGTGAGCACCTGGGTGACGCCCGCCATCAGCTCCGTGCTGTGCTTGCGCTCGTTCTCGACGATCAGGTTGACGGGATTGATCGTGTCGTTGGCCACGCCGACGCCGCCCAGCCAGGTCGTGTTGTTGTCTTCGCTCGAGACCGTGCCGCGCACGGAAGCGAAGTGCGAGACATAGTCGTTTTCGCCCGAGCGGCCAGCGTCCACGGTCAGGCTGGCGCGCGGGAAGTAGCGCGTGACGGACAGGTCGCCCGCGTTGCGCTTCTCCTTGAAATGCGAGGCGCCGGAAATCGCCGTGTGGTAGCGCGTGGATGCGCCGGAAATCGTGTCGGACACCAGCGAGCCGCGCACCGACCATTTGCCCGCCAGCGGCAGCACCAGTTCAACCGAGGGCGAATGCACGCCGATGCGGTCCAGGTTTTGCTGCCAGTCGCGGTAATCCAGGTAGCTGACGGAAAGCGAAGCCTGTTCGGGCGGATTCTCGGCCAGCGCCACGCCGGGCAAGGCCAGGGCCGCGAGCAGGATGGCGTCCGGATGCTTAATTGCAGCCACAGCCACCTCCTCCCACGCCGGCGCCGCCGGAGGCGCCTTCCTTGCTGCTGTAAGTGTGTTCCGCATAGGCGCTGCCCAGGCGGTCGGTGTCGAAGGTCATCTGCGGGCGCGCCAGCTCACCCTTTTCCCACGGCTGGACCGGCTTGAGCGGCGCGCAGCCGGCCAGCAGGCAGGCCGCGAGCAGGAGGCGGAGCGTCATGGTTTGCCTTTCTGCGCCAGCGCGGCGCGGATGCGGGCCTCGATGGCGGCCGCGCTGTCTTCGTTGAAGCCGGCGTGCTGGTAGAGCACCGTGCCGTCCGGCCCCACCAGCACGCTGCTCGGCATGCCCTTGATCGCATACTGGCGCGGGGTGTCGCCGCCGTGGTCGAAGGCGACCGTGAACGGGGCCGGGTTCGCCGCCAGGAAGCGGTCCGCGTCCGCGCGCTGGGCGTCGACGTTGACTGCCACGACCTGCAGGCCGGCCGCGCCGTAGCGCTGCTGCAGCGTCGCCATCCAGGGGAAGGAGCGCTTGCACGGCCCGCACCAGGAGGCCCAGAAATCGAGATAGACCGTCTTGCCCTTGAAGTCGGACAGGGCGACCTGCCCGGTGCGGCCTTCGAGCGTGAACGCGGGCGCCGGCGCGCCGGGCGTGGCGGCGCGGGCCGTGGCGGCCAGCAGGAGCAGGAATCCCAGGCGGCGCATCATGGCGCTCCGTGCTCGAACCAGGTGGCCACGGTCTGACGCTCGGCGTCCGTCATGCCGGTGCGGTTCCCGAACGGCATGCTGCGGCTGACGACGGCGTTGTAGATCTGGCTGGCCCGGCTGTGAATTTCGGCCGAGGTGTCGAAGGTGATCCCGAGCGGCGCTGAGGTGTACCCGGCAATCGTCGGCGTGGCCGAATGGCAGCCCACGCAGCGGTTCACGATGATGGGCGCCACCGGGGCGTAGTAGTCGGTCCCGCCGCCGCTGCCGCCCGCAAGCTGGTTCAGCGTCGCCTCGATCGTGGTGCCGAAAGCCGCCACGTCCGTGTTCGCGTTGACCGTGGCGAGCATGGTCCGCACGGCGGCATTGGCGTCCAGGCCGGAATAGGCAGTCTTGCGCTGGTCGGTGTTGACAGCCGCGGTGAAGGCGCCGGCCACCTGGGTTTTTTTGTTGATGATGGTCGCATCCGCGTCCACCGCGCCGGCCATGATGCTGATCGCCGCGTTGGCGCGCGTCATTGCGCCGCTGTTGATGGCATTGGCCCAGAACGACAGGCCGCCGGGGTCGGCGTCGCGGTTGAACAGGTTGCGGTAGATGGCGTTGATGAAGACTTCGTTCGCACCCGGGTAGAGGGCGGCCGATTCCGCACTGTTGGCGAACACGTCGACCAGCGCGGCGACGGCGGGATTGGCGGCATACGACTCCGCCACTCCGCGGATGTTGGTCGACGCCCCGGCGCCCAGGTAGCCGTTGGCGAAGAAGTCCAGCCCGGCCGGATCGGCGGGGCGGCCGAAGTAGGCGACGTAAATATGCTGGATCATGTCGTAGTAGGCAGCGGCCGTCAGCTGCTGCGCGGAACTGCCGCTCATGGCGGCCGTGCGTACCGGCGCCGGCTGCATGGCGGTCATCTGGTCGCCGCCCCCGCAGGCGGTCAGCAGGGCGGCGCACAGCAGCGCCGCGGCGGGCTTGAAGGACGTGTTCATCGTGCTCCCAAAGTGGTCGGTTGATCGGTGACGGTGGATACCGTCCTGTTTGCAAAAGGTTCATGGATTTGGTGCTACCATCGACATGAACCTTCCCAGCCGGAACGGGAATACACCGCCGTACAAACGGGGCAAGCGATGCTGGAAAGCTGGAAGAGCGCCACCGCCGCGGTACGGGCGGGCAGGGCGGAAGCGAACGAGGTCAGGCTGCTGGCGCAAGCCGAGCGGGGCGACCGTGCGGCTTTCGCTCAACTCTACCGCGCGTATTTCCCGCGCCTGGCGCGCTTCCTGGACCGCATGTCGCGCGATGGCGCGCTGATCGAGGAGGTCATCAACGACACCATGCTGGTGGTCTGGCAGAAGGCGGACACCTTCAACCACACCAGCAAGGTCTCGACCTGGATCTTCGCGATCGCCTACCGCAAGGCGCTCAAGGCCCTGGCCGCGCACGATGTGCCGGTCGAGGCCGAGCCGGACGACGAGCCGGGCGACGCGCGCCTTGAGCCGGAGCGGGCGCTGTCGCGCCAGCAGCTGCAGGCCCAGGTGGCGCAGGCGCTGGACGCCTTGCCGCTGGCGCAGCGCACGGTGGTCAACCTCGCCTACTACCATGACATGGGGTACGAGGAGATCGCGTCCATCATGGACTGCCCCGTCAATACCGTAAAAACCCGCATGTTCAATGCGCGCCAGCGTCTGCGCGCGTTGCTGGGCGGGGAATTGGAGGTGGAACGATGAGTGCGAAAGTCGTGGAACTGGATGTGGGCGTGCACCAGCGGGTGCAGCGCCTGCTCGCCTTCGACGGCGCGTTGACGGAACAGGAGCAGCAGCTGGTGGAGCACCATGCCGAAAGCTGCGGCGTGTGCGCCGAGGAGCTGCTGTGGCAGCGCAAGCTGAAGGCGGTGCAACCGTCCGCCGGGGCCGCGCCCGACATGGAGGCGGCGCTCGGGCGCTTGCTGCCGCGCCTGGAGGAGCGTCCGCGCGCAAGTCGCCGCGGCGGCTGGATGCCATGGGCGCTGGCGGCGCAGTTCGTGCTGCTGCTGGCGCTGGGCGCCTTCAGCCTCCAGCAGCATCAGCAATACCGCCTGCTGGGCGAAAAGCCGTCCGCCGCCGAGGCCAACCTGATCGTCGTCTTCCGCCCGGAGACCAGCGACCGCCACCTGCAGGCCATCCTGCAGTATCACGAGGCGCGCGTGGTCGGCGGCCCGACCGAGACCCACGCCTGGCTGGTCCGGGTCGCGCCGGACAAGGTGGACGCGGTGCGCCGCGCCCTGCGCGCCGAACCGGCCGTGCAGCTGGCCGAGTCCCTGCAGGGGGCACGATGAAACGTCTGCTGCTGGCCATCCTGCTCCTGCTGGCGCAGGCCGCGCACGCCGAAGAGGCCGCGCCGCCCCCGCAGGTGATGGCCATGCTGCACCTGCCGCCGCCGCACTACCGGGCGGACGGCAACTACGGCGGCGCCTACCGCACGGATCCCGCGCGCCAGGCCCGGCGCGCGGTCGCCCTCGAGCTCGCGAAGCGTTACCACCTGACCCTGGTGGCGGACTGGCCGATGCCGGTGCTCGGCGTGGACTGCTACGTCTTCACCCTGGAGCCGGGCGCCGATCCGGCCCGCGTGGTGGCGGCTCTGGCGGCGGACCAGCGGGTCGAGTGGGCACAGGCAGTGACGCAGTTCCGCACGCTGGGCGCGGGCGATCCGCTTTATCTGGTGCAGCCCACCGCCGCCCAATGGCACCTGGCCGACCTGCATCGCATCGCCACCGGCCGCAAGACCACGGTGGCGGTGGTCGACAGCGGCGTGGACGACACCCATCCCGAACTGGCCGGGCAGGTCAGCGCACGCGAAAACTTCGTCGATGGACAGCCTTACGCGGCAGAGCCGCACGGCACCGCGGTGGCCGGCATCATCGCGGCGCACGCCGACAACGGCATCGGCATTCGCGGCGTGGCGCCGGACGCCCGTATCCTGGCCCTGCGGGCCTGCGACGAGCGGCACGGACCCGCGCATTGCGACAGCTTCAGCCTGGCCAAGGCCCTCAACTTCGCCATCCTGCACAAGCCGGACGTGATCAACCTGAGTTTGACGGGGCCCCCCGACCGGCTGCTCCAGCGCCTGGTGGACACGGCGCTGGCGCGCGGCGTCCGGGTAGTCGGGGCCGCCGATCCGCAACTCGCGGACGGCGGCTTTCCTGCTTCCTGGCCGGGCGTGCTGGCCGTGTCCGACCGCAAGGGCAAGGCCATGCAGGCGCCGGGGCGCGACGTGCCGGCGCCATTGCCGGGCGGGCGCTTCGGCGTGCTGAGCGGGGCGTCCTACGCGGCGGCCCAGGTCAGCGGCCTGCTGGCGCTGATGGGTGAATTGCGGCCGGGCGCCGCGCTCGCCGTGCGCGCGGGCGAGCCCGTGGATGCCTGCGGCGCCCTGGGCCAGGTGGCGCCGGGCTGCGTGTGCGGATGCCCGCTGGCCGTCAGCGCGGCCGGTTCCCCCGGAGCGCACGCGCGGTGAGGGGCGGCGTCCTCGCCATCCTGCTGTGCGCGGCGCCGCTGGCGTCGGCGCAAACGACCTTCACGGTCGGGGCCACGTCCGATTACCGCGTGCGCGGCTTGACCTACAGCGGCGGCTCGCCGAGCGTGTCGGCCGGCGTGAATCGCGACTTCGACAGCGGCTGGTACGCCGGCGGCACGGCCGCGCGGGCGCGTGTACCCAACACGGGCGTGAATGCGGTGGGCCAGGTGTATGCGGGCTATGCCGCCCGCCTGAACGCCGCCGTCAGCTGGGAGGCGGGTGCGGCGCGCACCGTGTTCCATGGCGGTAGCGGGATCTGGAACTATGGCGAGGTCTACGCCGGAGTGGCGCTGGAGCGGATCGGCGCGCGGCTGTACTACTCGCCGCATTACTACGGTTCGGGCGAGCAGGCCTGGTATGGCGAGGTGAATGGCACCTGGCCGCTGAGCGAGCGCTGGGACGTGACGGCGCACGCGGGGCGCCTGCGGACCGGGGAGACGTACGCGTATGGCCGCTATACCACCGGGGGGCGCACCGACCTGCGGCTTGGCCTCACGTGGACCCTGGATGCGTGGAGCGCGTGGGCCGCGTGGAGCGACACGCGGGGCAATACCGCGGGCCGGCCGGCGCGCGGGCTGGCGATCGGACTGACTCGCGTGTTCTGACCCCGGTTCGTCATCCCCGCGAACGCGGGGACCCTTGGTGCGATGCGTTTCCGGCAGCTCGTCTTGCCAGAGGTCCCCGCCTGCGCGGGGATGACGGATCAGGCGATCGGCGCGAGCGTCTGCGCGCGGACCTTGGCGGTCAGCGGCTTGCCCTTGCGGGCGCGCTTGCCGATGTGGACTTGCAGGTCGCTCGCCTTCAGCGTCACGTCGCGCGTCTTGCCCGACCACGGACCGGACACCATCACGCCCTTCTGCGAGATCGGCTGGACCGCCAGCAGTGTCTCCTTGTCCTCCAGCTCCATCAGGATCACGCCGCGCCCGCCGTTGGAGAGGGTCTTCATCTCGTCCATGCCGAACACCAGCAGGCGTCCCTTCTCGGACAGGCAGGCCACGGCGCTCGCGTCGGGGCCGACGACGCGCGGCGCCAGCGGCAGCGCGCCTTCATCCAGCGTCATGAAGGACTTGCCGCCCTTCAGACGGCTCACCATGTCTCCGGTCTTGGCCAGGAAGCCGTAGCCGGCCGACGAGGCCATGAGCAGCGTCACGTCGCCCTTGCCGGCGAAGTAGTGCAGCAGCTTCACGCCGCCGGACAGGTCGACCAGCGTCGTGATCGGCACGCCGTCGCCGCGCGCGCCCGGCAGGGCCGCCACCGGCACCGAGTAGATCTTGCCGTTGTCGCCGAAGCCGAGCAGGGTATCGACCGAACGGCACTCGAAGGCGGCCTGCATCTGGTCGCCCGGCTTGAAGGTGAACTGCGACCAGTCGTGGCCGATGCCGGTGCGTGCGCGCACCCAGCCCTTCTCGGAGATGATGACGGTGACCGGTTCGTCGATTACCTTCTGTTCCAGCACCGCGCGCTCCGCTTCCTCGATCACTGTGCGGCGCGCGTCGCCGTAGGTCTTGGCGTCGGACTCGATCTCCTTGATGATCAGGCGCTTCATGGATGCCGGATTTTCCAGCAGGTCTTCCAGCTGCTCCTTTTCCTTGCGCAGTTCGGACAG
>DASRUW010000296.1:0-7212 GCA_035655255.1 Telluria sp.
GGCCGGCGCGCCGGCGGCCAAGGGCGAGGTGGCCATCGCCCGCCTGCTGCCGCGCGACGAATTGATCGGCGACGAGCGCGACGACGGCACCGCCTTCCAGAGCCAGAACTGGAATCCGCCCCCGCCGCCCCCGCCGCCGCCCGCGCCGCCGCCGCCGCCCACCGCGCCCGCGCTGCCGTTCACGGTGATCGGCAAGGCGCTTTCCAACGGCGTGTGGGAGGCCTATTTGTCCCGCAACGACCAGATCTACGTGGTGCGGCCGGGAGATGTGCTGGACGGGACCTACCGGATCGACAGCATCGCCCCGCCGCTGATGACGCTGACCTATCTGCCGATGAACCAGGTCCAACAATTGAATATTGGAGCAACCGAGTAATGGCTAGCCTGATTTCCCCCCGCCTGCGGCGCGCGGCCGCGCTGCCGCTGATGGCGCTGCTGCTGTCCGGCTGCGCCGCCCAGATGGCCTATCGCGAAGGGCGCGAACTGGCCGCGCAGGACAAGATCGAGGCGGCCCTGGTCAAGCTGCAGGAAGCGGCCCAGCGCGATCCCACCAATGCCCAATACCGCACCGCCTACTTCCAGCTGCGCGACCGTCACGCGGCACGCTTCGCGGAGCAGGGCCGGCGCGAACTGGAGGAGGGCAAGACCGATCTGGCGCGCTCCGACTTCCAGCGCGCGCTGGCAGTCGACCCCGGCTACGAGATGGCGCGCCAGGGCTTGCTGGCGCTGGAAGCGGATGCCCGGCACGCGCGCCGCATGCAGGACGCGCAGGCCGCCTATGAGCGCAAGGACTATGCCGCCGCTCGCGTGCTGCTCGACGCCATCCTCACCGAGCGCCCCGGCTACGAGCCGGCGCGCAAGCTGCAGGCGCAGATCGACGAGGTCGACGCCCAGTCGCCGGCCGAGGCCACGCTGGCGAGCGCCTACAAGCAGCCGGTCACGATCGAATTCCGCGATGCGCCGCTGCGCCAGGTGTTCGAAGTGCTCTCGCGCCGCTCGGGCCTGAACTTCCTGTTCGACAAGGACGTCAAGACCGACCAGCGCACCTCCATCTTCCTGAAGAACAGCACCGTGGAAGCGGCCATCGATTCGCTCCTGCTCACCAACCAGCTCGAACAGCGGGTCATGGACGGCAACACCATCCTGATCTACCCGAACGTGGCGGCCAAGCAGAAGGAATACCAGCAGATGGTGGTCAAGACCTTCTATCTCGCCAACGCCGAGGCCAAGTCGGTGGCCAATACGCTCAAGACCATCCTCAAGTCGCGCGACGTGGTGGTGGACGAGAAGCTCAACCTGGTGATCGTGCGCGACAGCGCCGAGGCGGTGCGCCTGGCCGAGAAGCTGGTCGCGCTGCAGGACGTGCCCGAGGCCGAGGTGATGCTCGAAGTCGAGATCCTGGAAGTGAACCGCAGCCGCCTGACGGAGCTGGGCGTGTCCTGGCCGGGCAAGGTCACGTTGGCCCCGCTGGAAACGGCGGAGGGCGGCCCGCTCACCCTGGCCGGGCTGCATTCCCTGAACAGCTACAACACCGGCGTGTCGGGCGTGTCCGCCGTGGTCAACGCCAACCGCACGGTGGGCGACACCAACCTGCTGGCCAATCCCCGCATCCGGGTGCGCAACAAGGAAAAGGCCAAGGTCCTGATCGGCGAAAAAGTCCCGAACATCACCACCACCGTGTCGCCGGGTTCGGGCGGGTTCGCCTCCGAGTCGGTCAACTACGTGGACGTGGGCCTGACCCTGAACGTGGAGCCGACCATCTACCTGAACAACGAGGTCGGCATCCGCATCGCGCTCGAAGTGTCCAACATCGTCGACAAGCAGACCACCAAGTCCGGCACCGTCGCCTACCAGATCGGCACGCGCCAGGCCAGCACCTTCCTGCAGCTGCACGACGGCGAGAACCAGGTGCTGGCGGGCCTGATCAACAACGAAGAGCGCAGCAGCGGCTCGCACGTGCCGGGCCTGGGCGACGTCCCGATCCTGGGCCGCCTGTTCGGCACCCGTTCGGACGACAGCCAGAAGACCGAGATCGTCCTGTCGATCACGCCGCACCTGGTGCGTGCCGTGCAGCGTCCGGCGGCGTCCGCGTCCGAGTTCGTGGCCGGCACCGAGACCAGCTTCCGCCGCCGTCCGGATCCGTTGCCGGTGCGCGTCGAGCGCCCGGCGCCGCGTCCGGGCCAGACCGGCAACGTGGGCTCCGCCGTCCGGCCGGAAGCGAACACCGGCGTGCCGAACCTGCCGCCGCAGACGCCGGTCTCGGTGTCGCCGCCGCCGGCGCCGGCGGCCGGCCAGGCCGCCGTGCCCACCGCGCCGATGCCGGGCACGCCGTCGACCACGGTGCCGGTGCCACTGCCGCCGTCGATCTCGGTGGTCAATCCGCAGACGCCGGCGGAATCGAACCACACCAAGGGCCAGGCGCAGAAACAATGATGCGGGCGCGCGGGTTCACGCTGATCGAGCTGCTGGTCACGCTTGCGATCCTGGCGCTGCTGGCCACCCTGGTGGTGCCGGTGGCGCAGGTGTCGATCCAGCGCGCGCACGAGCAGGAGCTGCGGCGCGACCTGCGCGAGATCCGCAACGCCATCGACGCCTACAAGAAGGCCTATGACGATGGCCGCATCGCCAAGGTGGTCGGCGCCAGCGGCTACCCCAAGACGCTGGACCAGCTGGTCGAGGGCGTGCCCGACCTGCGCAGTCCGACCCGGGCCAGGATCCATTTCCTGCGCCGCGTGCCGCGCGACCCTTTTAATCCGGACATGTCGCTGACCGAAGCCGAATCCTGGGGCAAGCGCAGCTACGCCAGCGAAGCGGACGATCCGCACGAAGGCGAGGACGTGTACGATGTGTACACCACCTCCAAGGAGGCCGGCCTGAACGGCATCCCTTACAACAAATGGTAACCATGGCGCGCCGCAAGGGCTTCACGTTGATCGAACTGCTGGTGGTGCTGGGCATCGTGGCCTTGCTGCTCACGCTCGCCGTGCCGCGCTTTTTTCCGAAGGTGGACCGCGCCAAGGAAACCATCCTGGCCGAGAACCTGCGCAATACCCGCACGGTGATCGACCAGTACTACGCCGATACGGGCCACTATCCCGATTCGCTGGAGCAGCTGGTGGACAAGAAGTACCTGCGCGCGCTGCCGGTCGACCCGATCACGGATTCGTCCTCCACCTGGGTCATCGTGCCGCCGGACGACCTGTCCAAGGGTGCGGTATACAGCATCAAGAGCGGCGCGCCCGGCAACGACCACACCGGCAGGCCGTTCTCGGAGTGGTGATGGGGCGCGCGCGCCGGGACGGCTTCACCTATCTGGGCCTGGTGATCTTCATCGCGGTGCTGGGCCTCGTGGGCGCGGCGGCCCTGAAGATCGACGCCCTGATGCGGCGCGCGGCGGCCGAGGAGGAGCTGCTGGAGATCGGCTACCAGTTCACCCAGGCCCTGCAAAGTTATGCCGCCGTGACGCCCAAGGGCCAGCCGCAGCAGCCGCCGTCGCTCAAGGAGCTGCTGCGCGATCCGCGCTTCCCGAACGTCAAACGCCACCTGCGCAAGATCTTCGTCGATCCCGTCACGGGCAAGGCCGAATGGGGCATCCTGTACCTGAGCGGGGACAAGGGGGTGGTCGGCGTGTACAGCCTGTCCAACGCGCCGCCGCTCAAGATCGGCAATTTCGACGCGCGCTTCCAGAACTTCGACAACAAGGAAAAGCTCTCCGACTGGCGCTTCACCCTGACCGGGCAGGCCATGGCCGTGACGGGCGCGGTGTCCGACATGACGCCGCCGCCGGTGCCGGTGGTGACGCCGACCACGCCGATCGAGCCGCCCAAGGAAGGCGGCGACGCCCAGGACGGGGGCAAGCCGCCGGCGCCGGGCGATGGCGGCAAGCCCGCCACGCCGCCCGCGCCGCCGCCCGCCACGCCGCCAGCTGAGCCGCCCGCGGAACCGCCCGCCGAACCGCCGGCCGAACTCCCGGCCGAAGCGCCGGCGGAGCCTGCGACCGACGCGCCGCCGGCGAAGCCGGACGACAAGGGAAATACCGGTGACCCGGCCGCGCCGGGTAAAGGCACCCCGCTCAAGCCCACCCGCTAACCGTCGCGGCTAGCGGGCGATGCGGCGGAAGTCGCCGACCCGCATGCCCAGGCCGACCAGCACCGCGAAATAGGAGGCGGCGCACACGCCGATGGCGCCGAGCAGGGCGCCCAGGCGCAGCCACTTGTGCCGCTGCAGCGCCGCCCAGTCGATGTAGTGCAGGGCGAGCCAGGCCACGGCCGCCATCACGGCCAGCGCGCACACGAGGCGAAAGCCGAACACGCCCCAGCCCCGGTCGGCCGCGTAGATGCCGCGCCGGCGCAGGCCGTTGAACAGCAGGGCCGCGTTGAGGCAGGCCGCCAGGCTGATCGACAGCGCCAGCCCCGCCACGCCCATCCGCGGCACCAGCACCAGGTTCAGGAGCTGGGTCGCGACCAGGGACAGGGTGGCGATGCGCACCGGCGTGCGCACGTCCTGGCGCGCGTAGTAGGCCGGCGCCAGGATCTTGATCAGGATGATGCCGATCAGGCCCGCGCTGTAGGCGATCAGCGGCGCGGTGGCGGCGGCCGTCGCGTGCTGGTCGAAGGCGCCGTAGTTGAACAGGGTGGCGATCAGCGGCATGGCCAGCAGGGCCAGGCCGAGCGCGGCGGGCAGGGCCAGCAGGAAGGTCAGGCGCAGGCCCCAGTTCAGCAGGTCGGAGTACTCGCGCGCGTCGCCGTCGAGATTGGCCTTCGACAGCGATGGCAGCAGGATCGTGCCCAGCGCCACGCCCAGCATCCCGTTCGGGAATTCCATCAGGCGGTCGGCGTAGATCAGGGCCGAGATGGCGCCCGCCCCCAGGCTGGTGGCGATCGCGGTGTTGATCAGGAGGCTGATCTGGGCCGCGGAGACCGCGAACACGGCCGGCCCCATCTTCTTGAGCACGCGCCGCACGCCGGGGTCGCGCAGGCCGGCGAAGGGATTGAGCGACAGGCGCGGCAGCATGCCGATGCGCGCCAGGGCCGGCAGCTGCAGGCCGACCTGGAGCACGCCGCCCACCATCACGGCGATGGCCTGGACATAGATCGGGTTGCCGATGTGGGCCCGGGTCCAGTCCGGGAACTGGGCGGCGAACAGGGAGCCGCTGATCAGGGCCAGGTTGAGCAGCACCGGGGTGAAGGCCACCATCTTGAACTGGCGCCAGGTATTGAGCACGCCGCCGGCCAGCGCCACGAAGGCCATGCAGGCGATGTAGGGGAACATCAGGCGCGTCATCCAGATGGCGGAGGCGTAGGCGTCCGGCTCGGCGTCCAGGCCGTTGGCGATCAGTTTCAGGAGCCAGGGCGTGGCGACGATGCCCACCAGGCTGGTCGCGACGGTGGCCCAGACCAGGGCGGTGGCGACGTGGTCGGCCAGGCTGCGGGTCGCTTCCTCGCCCTTGCCGTTCTTGTATTCCGACAGGATCGGCACGAAGGCCTGGGAGAAGGCGCCCTCGGCGAACAGGCGGCGCAGCAGGTTCGGCAGGCGGAAGGCGACGATGAAGGCGTCGGTGTAGGCGGAGGCGCCGAAGGCCCGCGCGAACAGGCTCTCGCGCAGCAAACCCGTGAGCCGGGACAGCAAGGTCATGCTGGAGATGCCTGCGAGGGTCTTGAGCAGATTCATAGCCGCGCATTATAGCCGAGCCACCACAGGGCCCAACACAAGGATTGCTGTGCACGCAAAACTTCGCTATAATCGAATGCTTTACGAAATTCTGTTATGCAGACGCTAATGTTAGCTGTGTTTGCAGACGCAACTTGACCCTGATTTAGGAAATTCCATGGCAAATACCGCACAAGCGCGCAAACGCGCTCGTCAAGCAGTTAAGCAAAACGCGCACAATTCCGCTCAGCGTTCCACGCTGCGCACCGCGATCAAGGCTGTCCGCAAGGCCATCCAGGCCGGCGACAAGGCCGCCGCGGCCGCCATCTTCCAGAAGTCCGTGTCGACCATCGACAGCATCGCGGACAAGAAGATCATCCACAAGAACAAGGCAGCTCGCCACAAGAGCCGTCTGGCAGCCGCCCTGAAGGCGCTGTCGGCCTAATAGCGGTAGTGCGTCTGCGCGGCCGCGCTGCGGCCGCCGGCAACTCGTAAAGCAAGGAACCCGCCTGGCATCGGCCACGCGGGTTTTTTCGCTTGGAGCGCGGGATCAGGACTTGGGCTTGACCAGGCCTTCGATGAGGGTGCCCGGCTTGATGTGGCGCTTGGCGAACCAGCCCAGGTTCATCTCCAGCGCGAACTTGACCGGCTTGGCCGAGCAGTGGTTGTCCAGCGTCTGGGGCTGCATGTCCTCGATGTTGACGATCTTGCCCTCGGCGTCGATGAAGGCGACCGACAGCGGCAGCAGGGTGTTCTTCATCCACATGCATTGCTGGTTGAGGTCGTCGAAGACGAAGACCATGCCGGCATTCTGCGCCATCTTGTCGCGGAACATCAGCCCCTGTTGGCGCTGCTGGTCGTTCAGGGCGACCTCGGCCTGGATCAGGTTGATGCCGATCGACAATTGGGTGCGGCCGAACTGGGCGTTCTGGGCGGAAGCGGCGCCGGCGAGGGCGAGCAGGGCGGCGGAAATGAGCAGTTTGTTCATGGCGACCGATTAGACCACGGAAATGGCAATAAAAAAAGGCAGGACACGCCTGCCTTTTTCTTGCAGCTGGAAGCTATTACTTCGAAGCAGCAGCCGAAGCAGCCGAAGCGGACTCCGAAGCTTTCTTAGCAGCTTTGTGGGCTTTCTTAGCCGAAGCAGCCGAAGCAGCCGAAGCAGCGGAAGCAGCCGGAGCCGAAGCCGAAGCCGAAGCCGAAGCCGAAGCGGAAGCAGCGAAAGCGGAGGTGGCGAACAGGGTAGCGACCAGAGCAGCGATGATTTTGGACATTTTAAGATTTCCTCTTGGTTAAGAAAGACCGATTCGTCGGACGAATCTCAGCCTAAAACGCGGCACGGCGTTGTCGGTTGACATGTTTTCGCGAAAAACCACGAAAAATTGCAGAAATTTTTTGTGGTGCAGCAATGACAATCTTTTACTTCGCCAGGCCGGCGGGCGGACGCAGGTGGCCGAGCAGGCCTTTGAGCGCGCCCGAGCTCATGCCGATCAGCTCGGGCGAGCGGCGGTCAATCTCGTTGGCCAGGTCCACCAGCAGCCAGTCCATCTCCTCGAGCATGCC
>DASRUW010000297.1:0-4932 GCA_035655255.1 Telluria sp.
GCCAACACCCTGCGCGCGCTGCGCGCGAACGCCAGCGCGGGTGTGCGCCACGGCCCGGACGACAGCTTCGATGCCGATGTCGCGCTGACGGACTTCGCCCGCGCCGGCGGTGCGCCCCTGTCGGCGAGCCTGCAGGCGAACGGCACGCGCGCCGCGCACGGCCTGCGCCTGGCGCTGCGCAACGACCAGTTCGACCTGGCCGGCGAAGTGCGCGGCGGCTGGCAGGACGCCACATGGCGCGGCAACGTCGCCAGCCTCACGAACAAGGGCATCCATGCGTTTGCCCTGCAAGCGCCCGTGCCGGTCCTCGCCGTCTTCGACGAGGGGGCGGGACTGGCCGGCTTGGCCCATCCCCAGCGCCTCGCCGTTGGCAACGCGGTAATCCAACTGCCCAACGGCAGCATCCGCGTGGCGAACCTGGACAAGGATGGTCCGCGCTGGCGCAGCAGCGGCACCGCCGCAGGCGTGCCGGTCTCCTGGCTGGCCCAGTTCTCCGAGGCCGTGCGCCAGAACCTGGGCGGCAACCTGACCCTGGGCGCGGACTGGTCGCTCGACCTGCAGACCGGCACCGGCGCCGCCCCGGTCCTGGCGGGCAACATGCACGTGTTCCGCGAGCAGGGCGACCTGTTCGCCGGCGCGGAGGTGCCCGTGCAGCTTGGCCTGTCCGTGCTGGACCTGCGCGCGGGCGTCGCCGCGGGCGCGCTGCGCCTGCAGGCGCGCCTGGAGGGCACGCGCGCGGGCAGCACCAGCGTCGACGCCACCGTGCAGCTGCTGAACGGACGGGTCGACAACGACAGTCCGCTCCACTTGAGCGCGCGCGCCGACATGAACAGCATCGCCTGGCTGGCGCCGCTGGCGGGCCAGCCGGGACTGGAACTGGATGGCGCCCTGCGCCTGCGCCTGTCCGGCAGCGGCGTCGTGGGCGCGCCGACGCTCACCGGCAGCGTGGCCGGCGACCGCCTCGCCGTGCGCTGGGCCGAGCAGGGCGTCAAGCTGCGCAATGGCGTACTGCAGGCCGACCTGGCCGGCGACCAGCTGGTGCTGCAGCGCCTGTCCTTCGACGGCCCGCAAGGCCAGGCGCGCGCCAGCGGCAATATCCGCTTCGCCGGCGGCGAGGCCGCGCTCAAGCTCACACTCGACGCCGACAAGCTGGAGCTGCTCTCCCGTCCCGACCGCACCGTGGTCGTCAGCGGCACCAGCACCCTGGTGCGCGACGCGCGCCAGTTCACGCTCAACGGCCGCTTCCGCGCCGACCGCGCCAACGTCGAACTCGCGCCGCTGGACCGCCCTACCCTATCGGACGACATCATCATCCTGGGCCGCACCGCCCGCGACACGCAGGCCAAGGCGCCCGGCGGCATGCCGCTCACGGCCGACATCGAGGCCGACCTCGGCAAGGACTTTCATCTCAAGGGCATGGGCCTGGACGCGCAGCTGGAAGGGGTGGTCCACATCCGCGTCGCGGACCGGCTGCGGCCGCGCGTGACCGGCAGCATCCGCGCGGCGAGCGGCACCTACGCCGCCTATGGCCAGCATCTGACGATCGAACGCGGCGTCATCAACTTCACCGGGGCCTACGACAATCCGGCCCTCAACATCCGCGCCGTGCGCAAGCGCCCCGAAGGCGAGCAGCTATCGGAAACCAACGTGGAGGCAGGGGTGGAGGTGCGCGGCACGGCCCTGGCGCCGGCGGCGCGGCTGGTGTCGACGCCGAACGTGTCCGACAGCGACAAGCTGGCCTGGCTGGTGCTGGGCCACGGCATGGATGCGACGGCGGGCAACGAGTACGGGGTGCTGAGCGCCGCGGCCGGCGCGCTGTTCGGCGGCTCGGGCGGCGGCCTGCAAGCGCGCCTGGCCACCTCGCTCGGCGTGGACGAACTGGGCCTGGCCCAGGCCAAGGGGCTGGAAAGCACGGTGCTCACGATCGGCAAGCGCATCTCGCAGCGCGCCTACCTCTCGTTCGAACAGGGGGCGGGCACCGCCACCACCCTCGTCAAGCTGCGCTACAAGCTCAATCCGCGCATCACCCTGCAGCTTCAGACCGGCGCCAACACGGCGCTGGACGTGCTGTATTCCTGGGCCTTCGACTGAGGCGACAGCTCCGGATTGTGGTCCGGCACCGGCGGATCCCCGGCCGGATTCGGGATGGGCGGATGGTGCGGATGGGCCGGCTCGGGAACGGGCTCGTCCACCGGCACCGGCAGATCGGGCGCGCGATGCGCCCGCAACGCTGATCGATTCATGGCGGCTCCTTCATTCACCCGCCAACGATAGCACGTGTAAGGTTCCCGTCGCGTCCCCGACAGAACAAGGCTTTCAACTGGCCAGATTGCGAGCGTCCCTTGATTCAACCAGGAGATGCCATGAAATTCCACGTACCCGTCGTCCTCGGCGCGCTCGCGCTCGCCCTGACCGCCTGCGGCGGCAGCACGTCGAGCAGCATGACGGTGGCCGCGCCTTCCGCGCCGCCCCCGCCGCCGCTGGCCAACCAGCTCTACACCGAAACCAACGAGACCGCCAACATGGTGGTGCACCTGGTGCGCGCCGCCGACGGCACCATCACCATCAAGAACCGCGTGGCCACCGGCGGCGCGGGCCTGAACGGTTTCCGTCCGGGCGCGACCACCCAGGGGCCGAACTCGCTGATCAGCCAGAACAGCGTCATCGTCAGCCAGGACAAGACCACTCTGTTCGCCGTCAACGGCGGGGACTCCTCCGTGTCCGTGTTCGCCATCGACCAGACCAGCGGCGACCTCACGCTCAAGAAGGCCACCAAGCTGCTCGGCTCGGTGCCGTCCAGCCTCGCCTACCGCAACGGCATCCTGTACGTGATGTTCCAGACCGGTTCCAACCAGATCGGCGCCTATGCCGTGCAAAACGACGGCGCCCTGGCGCAGCTGTCGCTGCAGAACCTGCCGATGCCGGCCGCGACGCCCACCCAGGTGGTGGTGTCCCCGGACGGTAACTTCGCGGTCGTCTCGGCCGGCACCGCCTCCAACGACATCGTGACCTACCCGATCAATAAGGACGGCTCGCTCGGCTCCCCGGTGGTCAACACGGCCGGCGTGAACACGCCCTTCGCCGGCGCCTTCGCGGCGACCAGCGTCTACCTGTCCTCGGACATCGGCGGCAAGGCGCTGGCGTCCTATCGCATGTCCAACGCCGGCGTGCTGTCGCTGATCGGCTCCGTGGTGAGCGGCGAAGGCGCGCCGTGCTGGCTGGTGGTGACGCCGAACGGCAAGTACGCCTATGTCGGCAACGGCGCCGGTTCCGTGTCCTCGTACGCGGTCGATGCCGACGGCCGCCTCACCCTGCTGCAGGCACGCGCCGCCTTCGAAGCCGGTCCCGCCAGCGGCGGCACCAGCGTCTCGGGCGACTCCTGGGTCAGCCCGGACGGCAAGTTCCTGTACGCGGCCTACCTGGGCGTGGACAAGGTGGTGGCCTACGCCATCGCCGCCGACGGTTCGATCACCAAGCTGAACGAAGCGGCGATCGGCACCGCGACCAAGCTGACGGTGCAGGGCCTGGCCGGTATTTGATCCGCCCGGGGTGCATTACAATGGGCGCTTTCTTCGCTCGAAGGGACCGCCCATGTCACCTGCTGTCGCCACGGCGCTGCCGTACCTGCTCGTACCGTTCGTCCTGTGGCGCGTGTATGCACGCGTCAAGCGCCTGATGACGCGCCAGCGCTCGCACGCCTGGCGCCATTGGCTGTCGGTGGTCCTGTTCGGCGTGCTCGTGCTGATGCTGGGCGCCCTGAGCGCGCTGACCAACCAGGTCGCCCTCGCCGGCCTCGCTGCCGGCGCGGCGGCCGGCGCCGGGTTGGGCGTGGCCGCGCTCAAGCGCACCGGCTTCGAGCAGGTGGATGGGGCGCTGTACTACACGCCCAGCGCCCACATCGGCCTGTTCGTGTCGCTGCTGTTCGTCGGCCGCCTGCTCTGGCGCATGATCCAGCTGTACGGCCAGCACGGCGCCCAGCAACCCGAAAACATCGCCAACAGCCCGCTCACCTTGCTGGTGTTCGGCGTCCTGGCCGGCTACTACGTGGTGTATTCCGGCGGCCTGCTGCGCTGGCGTCATGCCCATGGTGTGAAATGAGCTTCACGCTGTCCACCCTCGTCCTGCTGGTACTGGGACCGCTGCTGGTCTGGCGCATCTACTCGCGCCTGAAGAGCGTGATGGCGAAGCAGCCCTCGGTGCCGTCGCGCCACTGGCTGGGGGTACTGGTGTGCGTGGTGGCGATCGTCGTGGCCGCGCTGGAACTGGGGCGCGATCCGCTGCTGTACGCGTCCTGGGGCGCGGGGCTCGCGTTCGGAATCGGCTGGGGTGTGTTCGGCTTCAAGCGCACCCGCCGCATCGCCAACGACGACGGCTGGTTCTTCGTGCCGTATGCGCCGCTCGGCATGACGATTTCCCTGCTGTTCGCCGCGCGCGTGCTGTACCTGATGTTCGACCTGTACCTGACGCAGGGGACCAACACGCCACGCGAGCCCTTCATGGCGTCGCCGCTGACGGTGGCGTCGATCACGCTCGTCAGCGGCTACTTCCTCACGATTTCCGCCGGACTGCTGCGCTGGCGGATTCTCAACAAGTAGTTCAGGCGGCCTGCTGGCCGGGGCGGCGCTGCAGGACGAAGATCGGCGGCGCCCACGGCGTCTCTTTCTTCTTCTTGCTCGTGATGAGGGTCAGCTCGGACGGGTCGTACACGTCCGTGTTGTGCGTCAGCGGCGTTGTCATCAGGTACTGCGCGTCCGTGTTCTTCAGGAACTCGCCGACCAGCTGGATGTTGCGGATGTCCAGGTGGGCGAACGGCTCGTCCACGAACACGAAGCCGCCCGACCCGTCCTCGGACTTCAACAGGCCGATCAGCAGCACCAGCGACTTCATCACCTGCTGGCCGCCGGAGGCTTCGCCGTCATTCATCCCGATCTG
>DASRUW010000298.1:0-4116 GCA_035655255.1 Telluria sp.
CCAGGCGCTGGAAGTGCAGCGCGGCACCATCGCCACGCTCAAGTCGATGGGCGCGGCGCTGGCTTCGGCGGTCAAGCAGCCGGGCGCGGACGAGAAGTCGGTGCTGGAAGCGGCGCCGTTCGCATCGGCCTTCTTCGCGCCGCCCGAGGCGAAGCCCGGCGATGGCGAAGCCAAGCCGGAAGCCTCGCCCACGCCCGACGACAACAAGGCGCCTCCGCCCCCGGACAGCGCCAGCGCGGCCGCGGCGGCGGCCCTGACCAATCCGGCGGCGTGGTGGAACCTGCTGCAGGATCAGTTCAAGTCCGCCGTGTCGACGGCCATGTCGTCCGACGCGGCCAGCAAGATCGCCTCGGCGTCCACGGAAACCGCGGCCGGCCTGACCAAGGCGGTAGCCAAGACCCTTTCCCGCACGGCCGCGCCCGTGCCCAAACCGAACGGCGTGAAGAAGGCCGCGGCCAAGAAAGCCGCAGCCAAGCCGCGCGCCCGCAAGACCAGCGCGCCCCCTCAGTAGACGTCGCGGCGGTAGCGGCCCTGGGCCGCCAGCGCGTCGAGCGCGGGGCGGCCGAGGATGGCCTCCAGCGCCGCGTCCACGTCGGCGGCCATCGTGCGCAGGCTGCCGCACACGTAGATCGCGGCGCCCTGCTCCACCCATTGCGCCAATTCGACGCCAGCCGCCTTGAGCGCGTGCTGCACGTAGCGGCGCTCCTCCTGGTCGCGCGAGAAGACGGCATCGCAGCGCGCCAGCTTGCCCTGTTTGATCCATGCGGCGATCTCGGCGCCGTAATGCTGGTCGTGCGCAGCCTGGCGCTCGCCGAACACCAGCCAGTTGCGGTATTCCCCCTGGTCGATGCGGGACTTCAGGTGCGCGCGCAGGCCGGCGATGCCGGTGCCGTTGCCGATGCAGATCAAGGGCCGGCCGGCGTTCGGACCGAGATGGAAGCGCTCATGGCGGTGCATCCGCAGCGGCACCACATCGCCTTCCGCCAAGCCCTCGCACAGCCAGCTGGACGCCGCTCCGGTGCCGCCGCCTGGCCGCCGGTACAGGCGCACCAGCAATTCCACCCTGCCTTCCGCCGGCACACTCGCGATGGAGTAGTCGCGCGGCCGGCCGGGGTCGGACGGCACGGCAACCTGGGCCAGGTCGCCGGATTCCCACGCCGGCAGCTCGCCGTTCTGCGGGCGTAAGCGCAGGCGGTAGACCGGGGCGCCAAGGCTGCCGGGATTGAGCACGGTGCGCTCGGCCAGCACCCACGGTTGAAACGGCGCCGCCACCCAGGCCTGGGCCGGCGCCGCGCCGGACAGGCGGCATACGAGCTCCTGCCAATGTTCGATGGCGGCCGGGTCGGCGCGGTCGGCCTCCAGCCGTTCGAACAGCGCCCGCGCGCCGCGGCTGGCCAGCCACTCGTCCAGGCTGCGCGCGAACCCGCAAAACCGAGCGTAGCTGGAGTCGCCCAGGCCGAGCACCGCGTAGCGCAAGCCGGACAAGTCGGGTTGCGAGCCAAGGACGGTACGCACGAATGGCGCGGCCGCATCCGGCGCGTCGCCTTCGCCGAACGTGGCGACGACAAACAGGATTTGCGGCGCGCCGCGCAGCGTGTCAGCGTCGACCTGCCCCAGCGGGACGGCCTGTGCGGTGTGGCCGGCGGTCGCGAGCAGGCTCACGGTGTGGCGCGCCAGTGCTTCGGCGGTTCCGGTCTGGCTGGCGTAGGCGACCAGCCATTCGGCTTGCGGCGGCGCTGCGGTGCGGCGGCGCAGGCAGCGCCAGCAGACGATCGCATACAGCGCGAGAGACAAGGCGGCCCACAGCCAGCGCACGGGATCCAGGGTCATCGCAGCATTTCCAGGAAGCGCGAACTGGCATGTTCGACGAAGCCGTCCGCGCTCCGCACCAGCATGCGGGCGGGGATGCCTTCACGCTCCGCAAAGCGCATGCCCTCCTCCGGTCCCAGCACGCTCAAGGCCGTGGACAGGGCGTCGGCCAGCATGCACTCGGGATGGAAGACCGTGACGGCGGCCACGCCGTTGTCCAGTGCCGCGCCGGTGCGCGGGTCGACGGTGTGGGCGACCCGCCGCCCTCCGCGTTCAAAGAACTTGCGGTAGTCGCCGGAGGTGGCGATCGAAAGGCCGTGCAATGCCACCACCGTGTCGTCCGTGCTGCCGGGCGGGGATTCGAGCGCGACCCACCAGGGCTGGCCATCGGGCTTCACGCCTTCGCCGCGCAGTTCGCCGCCGACTTCGACCAGGAAGTGCGCGCAACCGGCCCCGCGCAGGGCACGCGCGACGCGGTCGACGCCGAAGCCCTTGGCGATGGCGGACAGGTCGAGGCGCACCCCGCCCGGTTGCAGCAGGGTTCGGGATGGCGGTGCGCGGTTTGACAGGGGTTTCCGCGTGTGTGGGGATGACGGGGCAGCGTCATCCAGCGCGGCGCGGGCGCATTGGGCGGCGCGGGCCGCCCGTTCCGGCGAGGGAGCCGCGAAATCCGGCGCATCGTGGCGGCCGTGGGCGCCGAAGCCCCACAGGTCCACCAGCTCGCCGGCGAAGGGATTGAAGGCGCCGTTGGTGGCGCGGCCGACACGCACTCCGGCAGTCACCACCGTGTACAGGTCCGGCGGCAGTTCGCACCGGCTGTCCGCGGGGGCTGCGTTGTAGCGCGACAGGTCGGAGTCCGGGTCCCAATGGCTCATCTCGCGCACCACGCCGTCGAGCGCCTCCTGTACGAGGGCGGACAGACCGGACGGCGCGTCGACCACCGAAACCGACCACGTGGTTCCCATGGTCAGGCCATCGGCGCCCGTCACGGCGGCGCCGGCCTGCGGGCGCGCATCGGCGACCCGTGCAGGAACCAGGACGCGGCGCATTACTGCGGCTGGATCTCGAGCGTCGCAGCGTAGCTGGCGCGGCGCGCCTGCGCCGACTGCGGGTCGCCAACGCTGGCGGAGAGCAGGTACATGCCCGGCGCCGGCAGCGCGATCTTCAACTCGCCCTGCGCATCTGTGCGGTAGCGCAGTTCGCCGAGCGTGCCGCGAAAGCGCACGCCGCCCGGCACCAGCGACACCGGGAGGTTGGCCGCCGGCTTGCCGTCGATCAGGAAGCGCCAGCGCACGGCATCGCCGCTGTGCAGGTCGGTCGGATTGGAGAGCGGCTCCAGTTCCAGGCCCGTGCCCTGCAAGGGGAACGGCTGGCCGCCCGCCTTCTGCGCGCTGACGAAGGTCTCGATGCGGCTCTGGAAGTGCATGGTCTTCACCTCCTGCGCGCCGGCGGGCACTTGTTTCGCCGCCTCCGCCACCGGCCCGCGCCAGCGCTTCATCTCGCCGCCCAGTTTGTAGCTGACGATGGCGCTGTCGTTGACGAGGCTGATGCGGTAGGTGCCCGGCTCGGCCACATTCAGGTCGAAGCTCGTGCGCAGCTTGCCGGTCAGGACATTCTCCGGCGCGCGCGCCTTGCCGTCCGGGCCGACGATCGCCAGGCCATCGAGCTTGAGCGGCATGTGGTCGAAGTCGAACAGGTGCTCGGACACGGCCGCATCGACGGTGACGTAGGGCTCCTCGTCGGCCAGCGTGGTGGAAGGCAGCAGCCACGGACGGTGCGCGGACGCGGCGCCGGATACGGCGGCCAGCGCCAGCAGCAGGGCGGCGCGCAGCACGCCGGTCTTCATGGCTTCACCTGCACGGTGACGGTTCCCAGTTCTTCCTTGCCCTTGGCGCTGTAGGACTGCGCGGCCTTCGGCGGCCACTGCACGGGAATGCGCACCACTTCGCGTCCGCCCGCCTCGCGCGCGGCTTCGACCACGACCGTGTATTCGCCGGCCGGCAGCTTGTCCAGCGCCGGCTTCGCGCCCGGGAAGCTGAGCAGCGCCTCGCCCGGCGAACGGGTCGCGCCGCTGACGCCGTCCATCGGCATGGTCAGGTCGCGGCCCGCCTTGCGCCACCAGGTGCGCAGGTCCTTGAGGTACTTGGCGCCGCCGTTGTCGCGCTTGCGCACCTCGTACAGGACCGACAGCGTGGCCGCCACCGACTGGTCCGGACGTTCGAGCCAGACGGCGACGTAGGGCCGGTGGTACTCCGCCACGTTCAGCTGCGGGATGTCGAGCTTGACGGTCATGTCGGCCGCCATGGC